>JAYSTZ010000505.1:0-7884 GCA_043719365.1 Verrucomicrobiaceae bacterium
TCACCGCCGCTTGTGCGGCCGTCCTCGCCTCGCCTCAACCCGCACGCTGCGCCGATGCCCAGCAGAAAGACCCTGCCGTGACCACTGCTCCGAAACACACCAACCGCCTTTCAAAAGAAAAGTCGCCGTATTTGCTCCAGCATCAGCACAATCCCGTGGACTGGTTTCCTTGGGGCGCGGAGGCTTTTGAAAAGGCAAAAAAAGAGAACAAGCCCATCTTTCTCAGCATCGGCTACAGCACCTGCCACTGGTGCCACGTCATGGAGCGCGAGTCCTTTGAAAATGAGGCAACCGCAGAGATCATGAACGCCAATTTTGTCTGCGTCAAAGTGGACCGCGAAGAGCGTCCGGATGTGGACAAAGTCTATATGACATTTGTCCAGGCGACGACGGGCAGTGGCGGCTGGCCGCTCAATGTATGGCTCACGCCGGACCTCAAACCTTTTGTCGGCGGCACCTATTTTCCGCCGGAGAACAAAGGTGGACGCCCCGGCTTTCCCGCAGTGCTCAAGCAGATTTCCGATGGCTGGAAAAAGGACAGCAAGGAGATCATCGCCCACGGAACGGAAGTCGCGAAGCAGCTCGCCGACTACACTGCGAGCACGCCGAGCAAAGTCGAGGTGGTGGCAAAAACCGCGCTCGTTACCGGCCAGAATCAACTCGCGAAGTCATTCGACGCCGACCTCGGCGGGTTCGGAGGCGCGCCGAAGTTTCCCCAGCCGAGCAACTTTGCGTTTCTCTTTCGGATGTCCGTCCGCAAAGGCTTGGGCGAGTCGCCGGAGGCGGAGGAGCGTGACCGCGCAGTCGCTGGGAAAATGGCACTTTTTACTCTCGGCAAGATGGCCGACGGAGGAATGCACGACCAACTCGGCGGCGGCTTTCATCGCTATTCCGTGGACCGTTTCTGGCACGTCCCACATTACGAAAAAATGGCATACGATCAGGCCCAACTCGTCCGTGCATATCTCGATGCGTTCCATCTCACCCGCGAGGCGCGTTGGGAGAAAACTGCGCGCGACACGCTCGATTACGTCATCCGCGAACTGACCGACAAAGAAGGTGGTATCTACTCCGCCGAGGACGCAGACAGCCTGGAGGCCGGTCATGCCGAGAAAAAGGAAGGCGCTTTTTACGTCTGGACCAAAGCCGAGATCGACGCCGCCCTTGGCGAAGACGCAGCGATTTTCTCCACCGCATACGGCATCACTGCCGAGGGCAATTCTCCCGCCGGGAGCGACCCACTTGGCGAGCTGAAGGGGAAGAACACTCTCATCATTCGTAAGACGGTCGCCGAGCTTGCAAAAGACTCCGGCAAGTCCGAAGCCGATGTGGAGAAATCGCTTGCTGCATCCCGCGTGAAACTTCTGGAGATTCGCGCCAAACGCCCGCATCCGCATCTCGACGACAAAATCATCGTCGCGTGGAACGGCCTCATGATCTCCGCATTCGCCCGCGCCGCCCAAGTCCTCGATGAGCCTCGCTACATGGCGGCGGCGCAGGCCAGCGCGCGATTTATCAAAGCCAAATTGTGGAAAGACGGCGCACTCACGCGCAGCTATCGCCTCGCGCCCAGCAATGCCGCCGGGTTTGCCGACGATTACGCCTCGCTCATCGCAGGGTTGCTCGACCTATACGAGACCGACTTCGATGTGCAGTGGCTGCAATGGGCTGTGGAGTTGCAGGCAAAAATGGATGCCGTCTTTTACGACAAAGCGAATGGTGGCTATTTCCAGACGCCTGCCGATCAAGCGGACATTCTATTTCGCTCGAAGGAAGACCACGATGGAGCCGAGCCTGCCGCCGGCAGCGTTGCGGCGCTCAACCTTATCCGTCTCGCACAGATCGTGGACTCCAAGGAGCTGCGCGAGCGGGCGGAGAAGACCATCGCGAGCATGGGCGATTTACTCGCCAAAGGTCCGAGCGCGGTCCCGCTGATGCTCTGCGCGGTGGATGCATCGATGGCGAAAGGCCGGCAAATCGTGATCTCCGGAAAGCCTGGAGCCGACGACACGAAGGCGCTCATCAAAGAAGCGCGCGCCAATTACGCGCCGAATCAGATCGTTCTGCTCGCCGACGGCGGTGCAGGCCAGGCATGGCTCGGCAAGCATAACGGGACTATCACCGACATGGGGCCGCAGGGTGGAAAAGCGGCGGCATTTGTCTGCGAGAACTTCGCATGCAAAGCGCCCGAGACCGATCCCGTGAAACTGCGCGAGATGCTCAAACAGTAGCTCGACATTCCAATGTCGAGTCCAAGCGCGTGAAGTAGTGGGGTGTGATTGAAAGTGGAAAGTAGCCCGCGAGTCCCTTCGCGGCAAAAACCAAACGGCGAAGCCGCACGAAACAGAAGTGTCGCTTCGCGAGTGGTATTAAGCCGCGAAGGGACTCGCGAGCTACTTTGCGCTTTGCGCTGTTCCACTTTTAATCACGCCCGAAGTAGTGGCGGGTTTTCTTCATAGGAAACGCATGAAGTGGATGCCCCTCACCGAAACCGCGCAATCAGCGCCACGGCATTCAGCACAATCAAAATCACCATTGGTCGCACGGTCCGCGGGGCGGACGCAGATACAACATCGCGTTCCCGCATCGAAAAGAGAACCAGCCACGGCCACAGGAACCACGCCGCCCACGCCCACGCGTGGACTCCGCTGCCATTTCGCGGAGTGTCGAGATACCAATCCCACCAGCCTCGCGTGTGTCGCGCGGTGGGCTCCAGATTTGCAATCGTCGCCAGCACGAGCAACGCGGAGTAGAGCGACACCAGCGCGTGACTGAGTCGTGGTTTCATCCACAGCACCGTCTCGCGTGCTGCGATGATGATCGCCGTCCAGAGCAACGGCCACCCGATCGGCACGCCGAGAAATTTTCCGCCAAGCCCGCTGCCAAACGACATCCCTCCGAACGGAAGATGCGTCGTGATATTGAGCACCCCGAGCACGAATGCGCTGCCCGCAGTGAATCCGAGCCACGCCCGCGCAGAGCGGATGCCGTTTGCCGCGCTGACGACGAGGTGGAGATTCACCACTGCGAGCCCGAGCCAGAGCAGGTCGGCATTCTGGGCGAGGATCAGCACCGCAGCCCGAAACCCGGCATCTGGCGGCGGTTCCGCTCCTTCATAATGAAAGAAGCCGAGCGCGACTTCATTGATCGGTGCGAGCCAGACGACTGCAAGCCAGACGCTCGCAGCAATGAGCAGTCCCCACAAAATGGCGACGAGCGGTTCGAGCGAGCGGGATAGGAGTGTGCGCGGCATTTTACGCGATTGGGAAACGCCACACTTCCGGTGTCCACGCGGCGGTGAGCCAGGCATCCGGCGTCGCAAACTCGCGGGCGACGACCTCTTTGTCTGTCACCTGGAAATACATCAGCGCCTGTGTCTCGCTTTTGAAATGGGCCGAGTTGTCCGTATTGAAAACCGCGATGCCTTTTACCGGGGGCGCGTCCTTTCCGAGCTTGGGCGGTGAGCCGTCCCACGGGAAAATTTTCCGGACATGCGTGTGCCCGTAAAGGATCGCCGCGATACGATACTTCGTCAGCACGGCATGGTAGGCCGCGACATCGGCGTAGTCCCATTCGTTCTTCGACACGAACTCGTCTGCCAGTGGCGCGCAGTATCGCGCGATATCGACATGGTGGGTGATGACCACGGGCCTGCCACTATCGCCCACATGCTCTGCGAGGTCGCTCGTGAGAAATGCGAGGCTCTCCAGGGATGCGTAGCGACGAGGGCGCTCGATTTCTTTCAGCGCGCCGACGACGATGCCGACATTCACGAAATGCACACCGTTCCAGTCCCACGAAAAGTGCATTCCATTTGCCGAAACGTTCACATTTTTCCTCTGCGTGTTGCGCTCGCGGAGGTGGTCGATGACGATCCCTTTGCCCTGCGGCCCATCGTGGTTGCCCCACACTTCCCGCACTGGATAGCGCAGCTTTCCATCGCCGCCGTTCAGCCCCCAGTCTGCGGCAAACGCCGACCACTCGGTCTTCTGCATCGCGTCATGGACGCCGCCGTTTTTGTCGCCGGAGTCGATCAAGTCGCCCGAGTGGATGACGCCCTGCACTTCGCACACGGTGCCGCCGCCCGCCTCAGCAGGGATCGCAGTTCCGGGTAATTTGTTGAGCCAGTCCACGAGGCGCGCATTAATGTCGCGGGAGGTCTCGTCCATCGCCGAAGGGTTCTCCTTGTCGGCGAGATAGTGCGTATCGCTCGCGAGGAAAAACGAAGCACCGTGCGCCGGCGGCGCGTCCACTGCATCCGCAGCGAGGAGCGGACGAAGAGCGAAGAAGCCAGTGGCTGAAGCTGAGAGCTGGAGAAAATGACGGCGATTCATGGGCGGGAGAATGGCGAATGGCGGTTGGCGATGGCAAGCTGTCCATTTGTCATTCCCCTCACTCCCGTGCTCGACACCCCGCCATGTTCGCATTTACCCATGCGGGCCATGAGCGCAGATTCGGAGACACCTCCGCCACCACCACTGGAAGCCACCGCCTTTAAAGAAGACGACGTGCAAGCCATCGAGTATTTCAAGAAAGCCTACGAGACCCTCCGGTATCAGATCGGAAAAGTCATCGTCGGCCAGGACGGCGTCATCGACGAACTACTCATCGCCATTTTCACACGCTCGCACGCGCTCCTCGTCGGCGTGCCGGGTCTCGCGAAGACGCTGCTCATCTCGACGCTCGCACAGGCGCTCAATTTGCAGTTCAAGCGCATCCAGTTCACCCCCGACCTCATGCCGAGCGACATTACGGGCACCGAGGTCATTTATCAAAACCCCGAGAGCGGCGAGCGCGAGTTCAAGTTCCTGCCCGGGCCCATTTTTGCAAATGTCATCCTCGCCGATGAAATCAACCGCACCCCGCCCAAAACGCAGGCCGCGATGCTTGAGGCCATGCAGGAGCGCAAGATCACCGTCGGCGGCACCGACCACATTTTGCCCGATCCCTTCTTCGTCCTCGCCACGCAAAACCCCGTCGAGCAGGAGGGCACTTACCCATTGCCCGAGGCGCAGCTCGACCGCTTCATGTTCATGATTCACGTGGACTATCCGAGCGCCGATGAGGAACTGGAAATCATGCGGCGCGGCACCGGCGGCAAGGTCGCACAGCCGCGTCAGGTCCTCGGGCTCGACCACATCAAGTATCTCCAGGGCACCGTGCGCCGGCTTCCCGTGGCCGAGCACGTCCTCCGCTACGCCCAGAGCATCGCCGCCGCCACCCGCGCGAAGAGCCCGCAAGCGCTCGACTTCTGCAAGAAATGGCTGAGCTGGGGCGCAGGCCCGCGCGCTTCTCTGAACCTCATCCTCGCAGCGAAAGCGCACGCCATCCTCCGCGGACAAATCTACGTGGGATGCGACAACGTCGCCGCCGTAGCCCCGAGCATCCTCCGCCACCGCATCATCCCGAACTTCGCCGCCCAGTCCGAAGGAATCACCAGCGAAGACATCACGAGGATGATCCTCGGGAAGATTTCAAAGACGGAGTAACGGCGCGTCGGTCGGGTTCAATGGGCGCGTAGGATCGAAAAGCCCCGCGCAAATCAAGAAACGCGTAAAGGAGCGGCGAATTTATTCGCCGTCTTCGATTGCGCGAAGCGCCTTATCCTTTCGGCGTGCCAAGTCGGTTGTTTTGCGCTTCGCGTTTGTAGGTCGGCGAATGAATTCGCCGCTCCTTTACGCGTTTCCTGCAATTGAGCGGAACTGCGAAGCACGCACCGCCGGAGGGCCGAAGGCCCGGAAATGTAATAGCCCAGGCTCAGCGACGAAGGAGCGCAGGCCTGGGTTGGCTTCACAAACAGGATGCAGCCCTGAAGGGGCGAAATGAACGCCGAGCGGTGTAAACGATGCCGGTCAATTTGGGTGCGCCGCATTACGCCGAAGGCGTTGAATCACTCAGCCCAACGGTTGCGAGGAACGAGCTACCTTGGGTGATTCCGCGAAGCGGCATGTACCCCGAAGGGGTTTCATCCGTGGCGCGCGATTCGATGAAACCCCTTCGGGGTATATCATGTGTGGACGGGCGGACCCAAGGTAGATGCTCGTTCCTCGCATCAACCGTTGGGCTGAGTGATTCAACGCCTTCGGCGTAATGCGGCTACGCGAGAACTATGCGACCGTCCCCGCCGTTGTCCGCGCCGGAGGTCGGGCGCCCGAAATGAGGGCCGAAGGCCCGGCAATGTAATAGCCCAGGCTCAGCGAGGAACGAGCGCAGGCCTGGGTTGGCTTCACAAACAGGATGCAGCCCTGAAGGGGCGAAATGAACGACGAGCGTTGCAATCGATGCCGGTCAATTTGGGTGCGCCGCATTACGCCGAAGGCGTTGAATCATTCAGCCCAACGGTTGCGAGGAACGAGCTACCTTGGGTGATTCCGCGAAGCGGCATATACCCCGAAGGGGTTCCATCCGTGGCGCGCGATTCGATGAAACCCCTTCGGGGTATATCATGTGGATGGGCGGACCCAAGGTAGATGCTCGTTCCTCGCATCAACCGTTGGGCTGAGTGATTCAACGCCTTCGGCGTAATGCGGCTACGCGAGAACTATTCATATGTCCAAGCTCTGAGCGCCTTGGGCCTTACCGTCATGTGGGAATGAGGATAAAATGACAGTGCCAGTTCTCCTGTAGGGTTTCGTCGTCGAAGATATGAAAGAAGTGAATCGCCTCCGTTAAAAATGGGCGTTTAGCGAATTGGTTGTGACTGCGCACATACTGCGAAACCGCCACGTATGCAAAATGCTTGAATGCGCCCAGACTTTCATGGTCGGTCGAGTGGATTCGCCCAAATTGAACAATCAGATCAGTAAATTTCGTATCTCCGTCGTAGCCCGAAAACTCCGAGTGATACCGGAGTTCGTCCAAGCGATAGAAAAACTGATCAAATGTGAGCTGCGCTTCTGTGTCGGATGCTTGATCGCCGACTAACGAGACAATGCGGGGAGGCAAACTTAACGGAAGATTGGCGTCACGGAATAAAGTCTGTTCTGCGTAGGCGCGAAGATGCAGGAGGCTGATCTCGCGGACGGTGGTGCCCGTGGTCGGGTCACCGGGGAACGCCTCGCGCATGATGTCGAAATCACAATTCATTTGTGGAAAACTGCGAAAAGGATGATGCCCACGATTATGACGGCAATGATCCAGACCTTATCAGGAATTCCCATGAAAGAGGAGAGCTGACTGACTCGCTTGCGAAGAACTGCCTGTACGCCTGGGGGGGGAAATCGCGCAAGCAGCCAAAAGCATCGCAGCGTCGTTCCAATCCCGTTCAAAGACCTTTTGGACTGCAGCCTCCATTGCATGTTGGGCCTGCGCCACAAATTGGGGGCTTTCCGAGATCGCGCCGTCAAAGGCGCGCTTTTTAGCGAGCAATTCAGTAATCTCGGACACTTCACTTTGTGGAAGGAGAGGGAAAATGTGCTGCTGCCACCAATTGGAATCAAACATGGAGGGACCGCCGCCCTGACGGATTTCCCGCAAAATCCGAGCGTCAACTTTGTTGAATCGTAAAATGGAGATTATCTTCTGTTCAAACGACAGGTTGGTCCAAGGAACGAGGCAATTGACGTCATTGAAGCCGAGTGTCCGTACTGTAGGTGTCGAATGTGGATTCATGGGACTTGATGTGTAGGGGCGTAGAGCGACGCGTAAACGAATGGATTAATATCAACTCTATGGAGTTTTGTATGTTGGTGCACGTCACGAGTTTAATTGGCGAATGACTGTTAGGGCATTCAACAGTTGTCGTTCTGCCGCATATTGAAGGGTCGAGCAATAGTCTTGTCAGAAGCTGCGCAGATGGCGGTGTAAATCTTTGGGCGAATCCTCCCGATGTTTACGGCGTCGGCGGCGTGGGCGGGGGTGTGGGGACTGGCGTTTCGGTTTCCT
>JAYSTZ010000506.1:0-3311 GCA_043719365.1 Verrucomicrobiaceae bacterium
CGCTGCAGAGCCGAAAATCCTCCTGCTCGACGAACCGCTCGGCGCGCTCGACGCACTGACTCGTGCGACGTTGCAGGATGAAATCGTTCGCATTTGGGAACAAGACCGACGGACGATTGTGCTCATCACGAATGATGTCGATGAGGGTATTATGACCGCGGCCCGCATCATTCCATTGAGCGCAGGACCTGGCGCTACGCTTGGACCGAGCGTGGCGGTCGATATCGCCCGCCCACGGGACCGGAAGACACTCAACAGCAACCCCGATTTCAAGTATGTGCGGAAGCAAGTGATATCCTACCTTCTCGGGCCGGGCGGCAGGCAAAAGACGGTGGTGAAACGGAAGCTGACCCTTCCCGATCTTCTCCCGGAAGACCTCAATCAACCACGCACGCTCTTCGGAGCCAAGAGGCAGCCACGGCGGCGAAGCGAAGAAAAACTGGAGTCCCTCGAAATCGCATAATTTTTCAACGACCAATGAACGAACTCATCGCAATGGCGGCACCAAGAGCCCGCCGAAACTATCTGGAACTCAGCCAGCTCAACAAGACGTACCAGTCCCAGAAAGGCCCCGCCGTGATCGTCAATGACTTCAACCTCGACATCGCCGAGGGAGAATTCGTCACGCTCATCGGACACAGCGGCTGCGGCAAAAGCACCGTCCTCTCGATGGTCGCCGGGCTCACCGATGCGACAGCCGGCGGGCTCGTGCTCGCAGGGAAGGAGCTCACGGGACCAGGGCCGGATCGCGGCGTTGTCTTTCAGTCTCCGAGCCTGCTCCCGTGGCTCACTGCCAGGGAAAATGTCATGCTCGGCGTCGAACAGGTTTTCTACACCGCGACGCACAGCGAGCGCCTGCAAATCGCCGAATACTACCTCAGCGTCGTCGGCCTCGTGGATGCCATGGACAAGCGCCCCGCAGAGCTTTCCCAAGGAATGCGCCAGCGGGTCGGAATCGCGCGGGCATTCGCACTGTCGCCCAAGATGCTCTTGCTCGATGAACCATTCGGAATGTTGGACTCGCTCACCCGCTACGAGCTACAGGCCGTGCTGCTCGACCTTTGGAGGCGTCAACGCACCACAGCGCTGATGGTCACGCACGATGTCGATGAAGCGCTCTATCTTTCCGATCGCATTGTCTGCATGACGGACGGTCCGGAGGCCGAAGTCGGCGACATCGTCGAAGTCCCATTCCCGCGCCCCCGCGATCGTGTCGCGGTGATGGAGCATCCCGAATACTATCGCCTCCGAGAGCGACTCATCGAATTCCTCGAAATCCACGCGCACCACAAGCGGCGCGTCCCTTTTCCAAAACCAGCCGATCCAGCATCCGAGGCCAAGGCGACTGCGGCATAGAAACCACTCAAGACCGAACGACAACCAAACAAACACATGTATAAAACAACCACTCGTCATTCACTCGCAGCCATCGCCGCATTCGCAGGTCTTTCCCTATCCGCGATCGCGGGGCCGCAGATACCCACGAAGCCCGCGCCTCCGACTCTGGACGCGAATCCATTATCCTTCGCAGATGGCCTCATCACCATCGACATTCAGGAACGCCTGCGGTTCGAATCGAAAGAGAATAACTTCGACTTCAACAACTCGGTCAACTCACTGACCGACGATAGCTGGCTGCTCCAGCGCGCCCGCATCGGCATCAAAATCAAGCCAAACTCCTGGCTCACTTTCTACGCGCAGGGACAGGACAGCCGCGAAATCATGAGCGACCGCGCCGACTTCCCCGGAGTGCTTGGCGCAGAGGGCGATGATTCGTTTGATCTCCGCCAAGCCTACATCGAGATCGCCGACTACGCCAAATCCCCGTGGGGGCTCAAGCTAGGGCGTCAGATTCTCAGCTTTGGCGACGAGAGGATCATCGGCGCATTTGACTGGAACAACTTCGGGCGCACCTTCGATGCGGCCAAGCTCACCTACAAAAGCGGCCCCCTAACCGTGGACGCCTTTGCCGCATCCGTCGTAGTGCCGCGCCGCTCGGGCATGAACATGAGCGATTTCTACAACGGCAACGAAACCCGCCGCGAGCAGATCTTCTCCGGCATCTACGCCAGCACCACCGCCTGGGGCCCGCAGACCACAGACCTCTACGTCCTGCACCTCCACGAAGACCAGCTCACCACGAGCACGAACTTCCTCACGTTCGGCGCACGCATGAAGTCCAAGCCCGGCGCATTTGCCCCGGCTCCAGTCAGCGATGGGAAAAGTGTCGCACCCGCACCAAAGCCCGTCGGGTTCGACTACGACTTTGAAGGCGCTTTCCAAACCGGCGAAGTGCGCGGGCTGGACCTCACTGCATTCGCGCTCCACGGCGGAGTCGGCTACACCTTCGATACCGGATGGATGCCCCGCATCGGCGTCGCCTACAACTACGGCAGCGGCGACGGCAACCCCGCCGATGGAGACACCGAGACATTCCAAAACCTCTTCCCGACAAACCACAAGTTCTACGGTCAAATGGACGTCTTCTCGTGGCAGAACATGCAGGACCTGGAGCTCAGCTTCAAATGCTCGCCGACCAAGAAACTCACTGCCAAGGCCGAGTTCCACGCCTTCTGGCTCGCGAGCACCGATGACTCATGGTACCGCGCCAACGGCATCGCCACCGTGCGCCCGCTCACGCCCATCGCACGCGGCGCGAGCAACTCCGTCGGCTACGAAGCAGACGTCACTCTGACCTATGCGCTCTCAAAGAATCTCAGCTTTGAAGGCGGCTACTCGCACTTCTTTGCGGGTGATTACCTGTCCGATACCGGAGCGAGCGACGACGCAGACTTCGTCTATCTCCAGACGAGTATCACATTCTAAAAGACAGCATTGTGTGTGTGGGCGGATGCGGAGCGGTGTGGTTTTCAATTGGTCTTGAGCCACATCCCCGCATCCGCCTTTTTCGCGTACCGCGGAATCTCTAAAGCCCAACTTCCGCCTTTGCAACCGCCGCGCCCGCCGCCACTGTCGCTCCGATGTCGAGCCACAGAACCCACACCACACAACCGCGCAACAATGCCCGCAAAGCCTTTCCCGCGCGATTCGACACTTCCTCTGCCCTCCTTCGAGACTTCTGCGCCCCCACCAATTAACCACCCATGTTTGAACGAGCTTTCAAAAACATCGACGACATTCTGTTCAAGGACGCCGGCTGCACCAGCGAACTCGACTACACCGAGCAGACTTCCTGGCTGCTCTTCCTGAAATATCTCGACGCCCTCGAGCACGACAAGGCCACCTAGGCCGCCCTCGACGGCAAAAAATACACTCACATCCTCGAAGCGCCATATCGCTGGGAGTCGTGG
>JAYSTZ010000507.1:0-3307 GCA_043719365.1 Verrucomicrobiaceae bacterium
CAAATACAGGCCACGAGGTGCGCACTTTCAGAGGGCACAAAGGAAAGATAACGGTCTGCCGTTGGAGCCCTGACGGGCGGTATATCCTCTCAGGTTCCGGAGACAAAACCTTGAAAATATGGGACGCGAATACTGGAGTCGAATTACGCACTCTCACCGGGCACAATGATTCGGTATCGAGCTGCGAGTGGAGTGTTGACGGGCGCCACATCATCTCAGGCTCTAAGGAGAAAACGCTCAAGCTCTGGAAAGTTGACACGGGAGAGGAATTACGCACGTTTACAGGGCACGATGATTCGGTATCGAGCTGTCAGTGGAGCTTGGATGGGCTTCATGTAGTCTCAGGCTCCCAAGACAACACCATCAAACTATGGCAACTCGACTCGGACGTCGTTCAAACAAGCCGAGACCTGAACAGTGGGCCTGTTGTTGGTGTCGGCATTCACCCCACTTCTGGGAACATCATCGCCGCGACCTATTGTGCGCCAACTGATAGTCATACCCCGCGCCTCGTCATTCTCACTCCTGACCTTCGTGATGAAATTTGGAGCGCCGAACTTCCCGCCACAGCTCAAGCCATAGCTATTCATGGCCAAAAGATTGTGGTAGCCCACGCCCACGGCACGCTCACCCTCTGGCAATGGACCGCCGAGTGACGCGCGGCGCGTTGGCGAAGCCTTTGGACTGCGGCAGCCTGCTGCCGCTTTGTTCAGCCAGCCTGCTGGCGCTGAGTAGGACGGACGCCCTTCAACACTCAACGCGAAAGCCGCTGTGCTTCGCGACGCCACGCGACCCATCGCCAGCAGGCTGGCTGCGATAAGCGGCAGCAGGCTGCCGCACTCCACGGGCTTCGCCTCCCCGAAGGTTCGTTATTCCTTCGACTCCACCTATTTTTTCTTCCGCCGCCCCCAAGTCCGCGGGATGCGCCTTGCCAGCGGGTCGCCGGGCTCCAGCCGCCCGCGCGCGGAGTGTCCGTATGCCATGATCGCCGCCGCCATCCGCTGATAAAATCGCACCACTTTTCCGCGCGCCAGCTTCACTTCGATATTGCAAACCCCGACGGCGTCCCAGAGCTCCACGACCCGCGCCAAATCCCGCACGAAATCCGCCGCCATATACCCATCGTGCATCACCGGCACCACGCCGGGAACCGTCGGCGGCTGCGCGGCAATCATGGGCCACAAAATTGCGACAAAGCGCATCGGCGTCAGGAATTCGTCCCGTCCCGCCCGCAGCGCGGGGAGCACCGGCAGGGCCGAAATCCACACCGTATCCTGCCAATACGCGACCATAAACGTGCGAAACTGCTTCATGCGGACAAAGAGCGCCTTCTTTGTAATCAGCAGCGCGTTATACGCAATCTCTTGCGCCTGTTTCGTCTTGGCAAGCGCATCCATCGTCGAGCGAGCCTGCGGAAACATCGCGGAAAACGCCGCCCTATCGATGGAAGATAGGACAATGAGAGGAAAAGAAAGCGGCAATGTTGAATCGACTAACGCTCAGTGTTTCAAAATTGCTTTCCCATTTAAAGAAAGTTGAAAAACAAGGCGGGAATCAGGCATCAAATTGCTCATGTTCAATGAAACATGCCTACGAAATTGGTAAAGGGAAGTCACGTAGTTTGTTTCTGTTACACATTTTGTTATCTTTGGCGCACATTGCCTGGTCTTTTATCAAAGTGACGCAATCTTTGGAGCACTTTGGATGATCTTTGTAGGAAAATGCGCCAGCTTTCAACGAGATGACGGCGTCGTCTTTGCAAATGGAAAGGTTTTTTCCACACCATAGCGGGCTGCCGACGCTCACGATTGTGCGTCAGGCGATGATTGTCCCGTGAACGCACGAAGACGTTCCCGCGCCGCTCAAAGTGTCATTTTTTCAGACGCCGGCGTTGCACCCTGCCGGGTCAAATGTGGCGCGCGACGAAGGCAAGGGTGTCCATGAAGATCCTTTCGCCGGATCGTGCCGCCGTTGGGGCGGGTGTCAAAAAGTAGGTTCGGGGCTGCTACTCCCGCTTCGCCTTCTTCTTGCGAGTGGCAGCGCCGGTTTCGTCGCCGTCGCTGTCGCCGTCGGCGTTGCCCCAGAGAGGCTTTACGTTGGCGGTGTTCCAAGCGTCCCATTTTGCCTGGAGCTCTTTGACTTTGTCGGGCTCGGTGGATGCGAGGTCTTTGGTTTCGCCGATGTCGGTGGCGAGGTTGTAGAGCTTTGCGGGGGTGCCGGGGTGGCCGCCTTTGCCGGTGAGGGTGTCGGCGTTGGTGTCGTAGCGGACGAGTTTGTAGTCGCCCATGCGGATGGCCATTTGCTGGCCGAACCGCCAGTAGAGGGCTTCGTGCGGGGTGCCTTTTGTCGCGCCGGTAACGAACGGGAGGAGGTCCACGCCGTCGAGCTTCCACTCGGGCTTTGGCTGCAATCCCGCGGCGGTGAGCGCGGTGGCGGAGAGGTCGAGCTGATTTACCGGGTGGTCGGAGACGCCGGGCTTCACGCGACCGGGCCACGAGATGAGAAACGGCACGCGCACGCCGCCTTCGAGGGTGGTCCTTTTTGAGCCGCGCAATGGCTCGTTGCGGGAGCCGTTCACGGTCACGCCGGGCATGGTCGGCCCGCCGTTGTCGCTGATGAAGAAGACGAGGGTGTTTTGCTCCAGGCCGGTGTCCACGAGCTTTTGGCGGACTTTGCCGATAGCGTCGTCCATCGCGAGCATCATGGCGTCGTAAGTGCGGCGCTGCTTGTCGGCGATGTCGGGAAATTTTGCGAGACGGTCGTCGGTGGCGTTCATGGGCGTGTGGACGGCGTTGAACGCGAGATAGAGGAACCACGGCTGCGATTTATGCCGGTCGATGAATGACACGGCCTCGCGGCCAAACGCATCGGTGGTGTAGTCGAGCTCCTTCACCGGCGTGGTGCCGCGTAGGATTCCGCCGACTTGAAAGTAACTGTGCGCGCCGCCGAGGAAGCCGAAGAAGTCATCGAACCCGCGCTTTTGCGGGTGCATCGCGTCCTGGTTGCCGAGGTGCCATTTCCCCACGAGGCCGGTGGCGTAGCCCGCCGTTTTGAGGCGGTCGGCGATGGTCGTTTCGCTCACCGGCATTCCCTGCGCGCCGCCGGCCGGATTAAACTCGTGCCCGAAGCGCGTCTGGTAGCGGCCCGTGAGCATCGCGGCGCGGGTGGGCGAGCAATACGGCCCGGTGACGTAGCCGCTGGTAAACCGCACGCCGGACTTCGCCAGCGCGTCGAGATTCGGCGTCGGGATGTCCTTGCAGCCGTGAAAGCCGACGTCCGCATAGCCCATGTCGTCGCCGACAATTAA
>JAYSTZ010000508.1:0-20831 GCA_043719365.1 Verrucomicrobiaceae bacterium
TGAAGGTGCGCTCGAAGCGCAACCTCGTGCAAAGCCAGCTCTTCTCGGAGAAGTTGAAGAAGACCCTGAACGCCTATCACAACCGGGCCATCTCGACGATCGAGGTGCTGGAGGAACTGATCAAAGTCGCCAAGGAACTCGACGCCGCCACCAAGCGAGGCCAGGACCTCGGCCTCACCGACGATGAAGTCGCCTTCTACGACGCCCTCGCAACGAACGACAGCGCCGTGCAAGCGATGGGCGACGCGAAGCTCAAGGTGATTGCCACGGAATTGATCTCGCAGGTGAAGACGAGCGTGACCATCGACTGGACCCTCCGCGAGGGCGCGCGGGCGAAGATCAAAGTGATGGTGAAGCGCATCCTGAAGCGATATGGCTACCCGCCGGACCTCCAAGACGCGGCGGTAAAGACCGTGCTCGCGCAGGCGGAGCTGCTGTGCGCGGAGTGGGTGTGAGGCTTTTGAATGACGAATGGTGGGGAAGGCTTCTATCTGGAGTTCTCCCGCAGCATCAACCCGCCGCTGGAGGGGCAGGCTTTTCGCCGTTGGAAGGGCGGCGGGAGAGTTCTTCCATGAGCCCGATTTGCAACTCCTGTAGCGCGAAGAGGCGCGGGGATTATTGGTTGGGGAGGAAGTCCATCTTTTCGTGGAGGTGGCGGATTTCCAACTCGGCCTTGAGGTTCACTTTGTAGTGGTGCTCGCTGCGGGCGCGGTCCTTGGCGTCCTTGCGGTTTTGGCTCATCATGATCACGGGGACCTGAATCGCGGCGAGACACGAGAGGAGGAGGTTGAGAAGGATGAAGGGGTAAGGGTCCGCCGCCCGCGAGCCTGCGATGACATTCAGAATAATCCAGATGAACCCGAACGCCGCGATTGGAGCGTGCGTGCCGGAGTCGTGGCTCACGCAGCCCTCTGCGTGATACCTTTCACGCGGAGCGCTGATCCAAAGAGAGTGCGCCCAGAAAAAGTGCGCTTCGCGTGAGGAGATTCACGCAGAGGGCTGCGTGAGCCACGACGCGGCAATCGCGGCGTTCGGGATGAAAAGAAAAGTCCCGAAGATGCCGATGAAGCGCCATCTGCCGCCGAATCTCGCGATTCATCCCGCTCACTTTGGCGCGGCCGATTTTTCTTCGTGTTTCTTTTTGTGGTGGTGATCGGAGCCGCCGCTCTTCCCATGATCCTTGCCCGTGTGAGCACCGCGCCACTCGTACGCGAGGACGAAGATGCCGACGATGATTAATGCAATAACGATGCCGGCTTGCATCGATACGAAGCCTTGTGTGCCGGAGTTGCGGATGGTTTTCATAGAGTATGGTTTTTGAGTGGTGTCGGCTCGCGTGCGCCGAGCGAATGGGCAACGCTGGAGAGCAAGTCGCACATTCTGGCGGGCCTTGGCAGCGCGGCTGCGACATCGCAACGGATGTCCTCCGGAAGTTCCTCGCCGTTCTGAATTGGCGTCGCGATGAGCATGATAGGAATGTCGCATCTATTTGACCGCAGGTCGCGGATCAACTGCCATCCGTCCAGAAACGGCTTGTTGTCGTCTGTGACGAGCAGATCGAAAATGGTCGTGTCGAGCGCGGCGAGAGCCTCGTCGCCACTGCTGACGCTCAAAGTCTCGTAGCCCGCGAGGCTCAGCACGGCTTCGTAAAGCCCGCGGTAAACGTCATCGTCATCCACGACAAGAATTCTCGGGCCAGAAAGAGCGATTGTCTCGGGCTCGACGACGCGAGTTGTCAGCGGTGGCGGCCTTTCAAACGCAGCGGTTGGTCCGCCGGGACTGGAATGAACGTTCCTCATTTGTCAGGTCACTCTCCCACATGCGCTCGATTTCTGTAAGGGCGGCGAATCCTAGCGTGAGTAGGCGCTGCGCCTATTCACGCTCGGCAACGGAATGGCTTCCGCGATTCGCGAACGATGTCACAATGGCCGACATGGATTTTGAACCTGCTTCACGCTTTGTCTTTCTCGACTCGCGGGGCCACCGTTGGCCGCGTTTTCGGCTGGCTGCATTCTGCTTTGCGGTGGTGATGATTCTGGCTGGAATTCTGTTTCTCGCGGCGGTTTGGGTGCAGCCGTATCTTCGTCTGCCGGCGATGGTTCGCGAGTTGAAAGGGCATCTCAAGGCCGAGGCGACGAGCGTTCCAAAGCAGGATGCAAAGGCTGTCAACTGGCAGCGATACTATGATCAGTCGCCCGCCGCGCAGGCAAGAATTGCCGAGGTGCGTGCGCAGCTCGGGCCCCAAGTCGGGGGTGAAGTGCGACTTGGGTTTTATGTCGATTGGGACGCGAATTCCATGGCCTCGCTTCGTGCCAATGTCGGCGAACTGACGCATCTTGCGCCGGAGTGGCTGACGCTTTCCGGTGTAGAGTCCAGGCTGACCGTCGAGGCCGATGTGCCGCTTGCGAGCTACTGCGCTGCGCACGGAGTGAAGACCATTCCGCTTTTGCGCAATCTCGTCGGCGACCAGTGGCAACCCGAAGCCGTAGAGACCCTCGCCCGGGCTGATGCGGCGCGGCAGGCGGCATTCGCAAAAGAATTGGTGACGAAACTGCGTGAATTGCACGCTGCCGGCGTGTTGATGGATTTCAACGAACTGGATCCGGCGCTCTCGGCGCAATTCACGAAGCTGCTGCACACATTTGCCGAGGCTCTTCATGCTGCGAAGCTCGAGCTTTGGCTCGCGGTTTCAATGGACGATGAAATCAAGACGTATGATCTCGATTCTCTGGCTCCATTTGTAGATCGTTTTGTCGCGTTGTTGTTCGATGAACACACGGAAGGTGACGCACCAGGGCCGGTGGCGTCTCAGGAATGGTGCGAGGGGTGGCTCAGCGTTATCGCCGCGCACGGTGCGCCCGGACAATGGATCGCAGTCCTCGGGGCTCATGCATACGATTGGAACACAACGACAGGGGAGCTCGACACCATAAGTTTTCGCGACGCTATGACGCGCGCCAGTTACTCCGGGGCTGACACAGAAGGCGGATTTTCCGTGGAGGCGCCGAGTTACAATGGGCACTTCGACTACGGCGACGATCGTGGGGATCATGAAGTCTGGTTTCTCGATTCGGTGAGCTTCTACAATCAGCTCCGCGAAGTTCGCGGGGCAAGTCTCGGAGGTGTGGGCGTCAGCAGACTCGGCACGGAAGACCCCTCGCTCTGGGCCGTACTTGCACGCGCAAACTCCGCAGACGAGGCGTTCTTGACGTGGCTGGCACCCATGAAGACCGACCAGACTGTGACACACGTGGGCCGCGGAGAAGTTGTGTCCGTGGACCTGAGCCGCGATGACGGACTCCGCACCGTGGCGGCGGAATCGAACGGGAAGTTGCGCGCGGCCTATCTCGATGCGCCGACTTATCCTGCGCTGTATCACCAAGGCGCTGCGGACAAAACGAAGGTCGCGATCACTTTTGATGATGGCCCGGACCCAGTTTGGACCCCTCGTGTTCTGGACCTGCTCGCGGCTCGCGGGGTGAAAGCCACGTTCTTTGTCGTCGGACGAAATGCCGAGGAGCATCCTGATCTGATCCGGAGAATCGTCGCCGAAGGTCACGAAATCGGAAACCACAGCTACACCCACGGAAATCTTGCAGAAATGCCGGAATGGAGGCAGCGGCTGGAACTAGGAGCGACCGAGCGCCTCATAGAGGCCGAGACGGGGCGGCGCACGACTCTCTTTCGTCCTCCTTACAACGCCGATGCGACTCCGAGCGACCTTGCCGAACTTGCGCCTCTCGCGTTTGCCGAGAAGGAACTCGGATACACAGTCGTGCTGGAAAAAATCGACCCGCAAGACTGGGCGCGACCCGGTGCGGATGTGATTTTGCAACGCGTGAAGGAACAGCGTCGCGGGGGAAGTATCATCCTGTTGCACGACGCGGGCGGAGACCGCAGCCAGACGCTCGCCGCGCTTCCTCTCATCCTCGACTGGCTGGTTGAGCGAGGCGATCGAGTGGTCTCGATGTCGGAACTTATCAACATCCCGTATGATGAAATCATGCCGCTCGTTGGGGGCGATGCGCAGAAGGGCTGGCGGGTCGTAGCATCGGTGGGATTTCGTGCGTGGCGCTGGACTGTCGAGATGCTGTGGACGTTCATGCTCATTGCCACAGGGTTGGTCGTGGCCAGGTCGCTTTTGATTGCGTGGCTGGCGCTGAGGAGTCGCCGCAAGGTAGTGCCGGATATCAAGGAATGGCCGGCAGTGAGCGTGCTAATCGCCGCCTACAACGAAGGGCGGATCGTCGCGAAGACGCTTCATTCAGTGGTCGATTCGGATTACGCAGGAGAACTTGAGGTGATCGTAGTGGACGATGGCTCGAAAGACGACACCACCGCAGAATGTCAGCGGGTCGCTGCGGGCGACGCGAGGGTCCGCGCATTCTCGCAGAACAATGGCGGAAAGTCTTTGGCGCTCCGGCGCGCCCTGGCGGAATCCCGGCACGATGTAATCGTGTTTCTCGACGCCGATACATTGTTTGAGCGGGCCACGATCCGGAAGCTGGTCGAGGAACTTTCTACCGATCACGCGGGCGCGGTTTCGGGGAATGCACGAGTGGGCAATCGGCGCAATTTTGTCACACAGTGTCAGTCGCTCGAATACATTTGCGGGTTCAACCTCGACCGCCGTGCCTATACGGCTTGGAATTGCGTCACCGTAGTTCCGGGGGCGATTAGCGCGTTTCGTCGGGCTGCAATTGTAGAAGCAGGTGGTTTCTCTCTCGATACGCTCGCGGAAGATACGGATATGACGCTCACGCTTCACGGTCTGGGGTGGCGAATCGGTTACGCACCCGATGCAATTGCGTGGACGGAGGCTCCGGAGACCTGGCGCGCTCTGGCGCAGCAGAGGGTGCGTTGGGCCTTCGGCACTATGCAGTGTTTGTGGAAACATCGCGACCTGATGTTCGATACGAGTCATCCCGCGCTCGGATTTTTCGCCCTGCCGAGCGCGTGGTTTTTCCATATCATACTCGTCGCGATCGTGCCGTTTGCGGATGGGGTTCTACTATGGTCATTGCTTGCGGGATACGCCACCGCGCTGTGGCCGTACTTCGCCGCGTTCCTAGTGCTCGACGTGTTGCTCGCCGTTCTAGCTTGTCTGCTGGAGGGCGTGAGTATTGGACGCGCGCTGCTGATTATTCCCATGCGTTTTGTGTACCGGTGGTTGCTCGCGTGGGTCGTTTGGAAATCGATCGTTCGCGCGTTGCGCGGCGCACTCATTGGCTGGGGAAAGCTGGAGCGCACAGGCTCGGCGATCTCCCCGGAAACGAAGCCCACTCTTTAAAAGATGAAGCAACGCCGACACATCATCCTGCCTCTCGCGCTCTTGGTTCTCGTAGTAATTGCAATGCAAATTCCTTGGTTACATCACCAACCCACGCGGAATGCTGTCGATGAGAGCGCGCACGACGGGATCCTTGCGGGGGCATTCATGGAGTTTGGCGAAAGGGAGGACGACGTGACGCTCGAAAAGATTGAACAGTTCGAGGGGCTGACGGGAAAGCGTCACGCAATCATCGCCTCTTCGAGTTATTGGGGCGAACAGACGTTTCCCGCTGCGAATCTGCAACTCATAAAACGCCACGGCAGCATTCCTCTCATTTTCTGGTCGCCGTGGGACCGTCCCTACAAAGAGGGACGGGGGCCTGATCAATACTCGCTGACGAGTATTATCGCGGGTTCTCACGATGGTTACATCGATCGGTGGGCGGACGGTGCGCGGGAGTTTGGCGGCGAGATGATTGTGTCCTTTGCAAACGAGGCGAACGGGTCGTGGTTTCCGTGGAGCGGGATCTTCTATGGTGGGGAAAAGGCGGCGCCCTCCGGTGGTTCTCAGGGCCCCGAGACTTTCAAGGCGGCATGGCGCCATATCGTGGAGCGTTTCCGCGCTCGCGGCGCGACCAAGGTGAAATGGGTCCTGCACCTCATGGATTTCTCCATGCCGAATGAAAAGTGGAACCTTGCCGCGCAATATTACCCCGGAGCAGACTACGTGGATTGGCTCGGATTTAGTCTGTATGGAGCGCAGTTTCCGAGCGACGACCATTACCCTGATTTCGCCTCGTGCTTCGACTGGCCCTATACGGAATTGACGCTCCTCGATCCTCACAAACCGATCATGCTGTGTGAGTGGGGAGTCGGTGAGTTTCCCGAGAAAGGCGACAAAGGCGAGTGGATCCGCGAAGCTTTCAAAACCATGTCGAATACTACGAAGTATCCGCGGTTGCGTGCGGCGGTATTCTGGCACGAGCGCTGGCAAAATAGCGCCGATGAGGCCGACGAATCCGCAAAAGAGAATGCCGGGAAATATAGCGACTTGCGTGCGAACAGCTCACCCGGAGCGCTCAAAGCCTATCGCGAAGGTATCGCAGCCCCGTTGTTTCTCGAGCGAGCGAAATAGAAGGTCCGCACAAATTCAAAGGTCGTGAGTAATGTCATAATTTTTCGGTCTCCACAAAGCGCACGGCCTGGCGAATCATCTCGGCGCTCGTTTGGAATTCGAGCTTCTCCTTGATGTGATCCCGGTGAACGGAAACGGTTTTCGGACTGAGATTGAGTTGGCATGCAATTTCCTTTGCGGTCTTGCCTTCGCCGAAGAGGCGGAAGACCTCAAACTCTCGATCGCTCAATTTCTCGAGCGGTGAATGCGTGCCTCGCGGGCGCACGCCCGCAAACGACGCGAGCACCCGTCCTGCAAGTTTCTCGCTCATGAAAATCTGGCCTCCGAGCACGCGCCGGACTGCGGTAAGAAACGTCGGCCCGTCCGCATCTTTCATCACGTATCCCTTCGCGCCGGCACGGAGCGCTCGCTCTGCGTAGAGTGCTTCATCATGCATCGAGCAAACGAGGATCTTGAGTTCCGGATGCAGAGCCGCGAGGTCCTTGATGAGATCGAGTCCGCCGCGGCCGGTCATGGATAGGTCCGCGATTACCAAATCCGGATGGTCACGCTCAACGGAAGCGAGCGCCTCGGAAACGCTGGTGGCGATTGCGGACACCGAGAGATCGGGCTCTGCGTCGAGGATGAGGCGGTATCCGTCGAGAACGATGCGATGATCGTCCACAAGGAGGATGCGTGATTTCGATGTCGTCAATGGCTCCATGGAATGCGGCAGGATATACGGGAACCGCCGGCCGGAGCAGAGCCAATTTCCAACGTTCCTCCGATTATTCTGGCCCGGTATCGCATCACGCCGAGGCCGATGCCGTCCGTTACAGGTTCTTCGGTGAATCCCTTTCCGTCGTCTTCGACTTCCAGAATGAGCTCGTCGAAGCGGCGTTCGAGGCCGATTCGGATTTCCGTAGCGGCAGCGTGCTTGAGCGAATTGTTCGTCGCTTCCTGGGCAATTCGATAAATCTGGCCGGCAACCTCGGCGTTCACCGGAGGAATCGAGTCGCCAGACTCGAAAACGCAATGCACGGACCCGCTGCGAGCGGTGTAGTCGGCGAGTGCGGCAAGCGCCGCTACGAGGCCATCGTCGTCCATGGTCACCGGTGCAAGTCCATGGGATAGTGAACGTGCTTCCGAGATCGCCTCGCGAATCTGTTTACCGACGTCCTCGCACCGGGGAGCCAGCGTGGAGCGAGCGGTTTTGAGTGCTTCGACGAGTGCGTTTGTCGCCATGGATGCTGCGGTGAGCCGCTGGCCGAGCCCGTCGTGTAGATCATGCCCGATCCGCCGTCGCTCGCTCTCGGAAATCTCGAGGACTTCGCGCTCGAGTCTCACTTGATCGAGTTCTCTTTCCTTCAGCTTTGCCGCCATCGCGACAAATGCTGATGAGAGCGAGCCCACTTCATCGGCACCCTCCGGCAATGACGGCGCATCCGTCCGTCCCTCGCCGAGCGCACGGACATTTCCTGAGAGTCGGGCGAGTCGGGCTGCAAAGCCAAAATGGAGTACAGCCCACAGCGCGACGCTTAGCAGCGCCATGGCAGAGGCCATCCATCGGAGTTGTGTGCGCGCGTCAATCCGGGCTGCCGCTATGGCAGCGGTGTAATCGTATTCCGACAACACCCAACCGGTCTCGTTATCGCCGATTCGGAAGGGATGCGCGCCGGAGACTGCGTTTTCATCAGAATCGTCCTGAACCATCGAGGTCGCGGATTTGGTGATTAGCGCGGCTGCCTCGGCGAGTGGTGATTCCGATGCTTGGCTGCCCGCGAATGAGGCTGTTGTGTCTGCGATGATACTTCCTCGCGAATCGATGACGGCTGCGCCTTCGAGGCCGGGCAGGCGGGCCATGGATTCGAGATCTGCTTTCAGCGCGGCAACGTCTCCCGAAGCGATCAGTCGCTCGCTGAGGCGCGCGAGTCGAAGTCCGTTTGAGTCGGCCCGTTGCCGTATTTCCTGGAGATGCCTGGCGAGATCGAGATCGAGGTTAAGACGATAGTCGAACCAAGTTGCCACGAGCCCAAATAGAAGGGCGAGCAACGGAGCCGTGATGCGCAGCGGCGGCGGAAAGTGTGGTCGATTCATTGGCGCGAACGATGCGTATCACACGCTCGGTAACTTTCTCAGCGGTGAATTCGTGAACGTTTCGTCAGAGCGCCGGATTGTTGACCTTATCGCATGGCGGCGTTTTCGGCGCAAAGAGCCGGGACGCAACCACCAGTACGATGAGGACATTGATGAGCAAAAGAACGCCGACTTCCCACCGGTGCGTCTTCGCGAACTCAAAAACCTCGAATGGCAAATAAATGGCGCCGCTGATTAGCGCGAGCCAGCCTGCCCAGCCTTTTCCTCGCCAAAGCCCCCACGTTTCCGCGAATCGGATCACGGAGTAGAGAATCGCGGCGACGGCGATAAAGTGAAGCCGTGAATCGGTGACATGCGCAATGAGCCGATCAAAAATGCCTGGGTTGGCGCTATTCGGGAACAGATGAAAATGACGCACTATGGCATCCGTGGCGTGATCCCCGTGGGTATATCCAAACCGCAGTAATCCGATGCCCGCGACCAGCGCGACAATTCCTTTCGCGCCCTCGAACATCGCGACCGCCCGGAGCGAACTGCTTGTTTTCAAATGGAGACCTCTTTCGGCGCAGCGGGCGATGGTGCGGATTTTTCGCCGATTGAAGGGCGGCGGGAGAGTTCCTCCATGAGCTCGATTTGCAACTCCTGGAGCGCGAAGAGGCGCTGTGATTGTTGCTTCAAAAGGAAGTCCATCTTTTCGTGGAGGTGACGGATTTCCAACTCGGCCTTGAGATTCACTTTGTAGTCGTGCTCGCTGCGGGCGCGGTCCTTGGCCTCCTTGCGGTTTTGGCTCATCATGATCACGGGGGCCTGAATCGCGGCGAGACACGACAGGAGGAGGTTGAGGAGGATGAATGGATACGGGTCCGCGGCACGGGAGCCGACGATGACATTCAGAAGAATCCAGATGAAAAGAAAAGTTCCAAAGATGCCGATGAAGCGCCAACTGCCGCCGAATCTCGCGATGAAGTCGGCCCAGACCTGGCCGCGGGTGAGTTTGGTGTCGAATTCGGCATCGATATTCTCCGCAAGCAGTTCGTGCTCGCGCATACTATCGACGACATCCTTTTCCAGCGCGGAGAGTTCACCGATGTCCTCCTCCAGCACGGTGCGCACATATTCCGCGCGAAACGGCGCGAGTGCGGCGGTGGAGATGAGGCTCTCATCCGTGAGCAGCGGGTGGGTTTTGCGAACGAGCGCGGCAACGGTGGGCCGGATGGCTGAAAATGGAATGAGTTCCTCGGTAGGAAACTCGCGGTTTAAAATGGAGCAAGTGGAGTTCGACACAGCGCGGTTGTAGTGGGATTTCCGCGATGCGGCAAATGACTTGCGCGACCTTGTCGCCCAGTGCGTCCGCGGTTGAGCCTTGGTTCATTTTGAAACGAGGGTGGTGGGTGGCACCGTGAGTGCTTTCCCATTGATGCCTGGGAGAGTTTCCCAGCCCAACATGATCCACAAAGATGTGACCTGCGAAACAGAGGATATCGCTGTCGCCGAGGCGGCCTGCACGCCGCTTCAGCGGGCGATGGTCCGGCGCGGACGCATTTCGCCGGGAGACGGCGTCAATGTGCAGCAGGTAATTGTGTCTCTGCGGGAGGATGTCCGCGCGGATTTGCTCCGCGCGGCCTGGAATCTTGCGCTGGAGAAAAACGATGCTCTGCGGATGAGCTTCGATGCGGCGGGCGATTCCGCGGTTTTTGCTGCGGAGGCGGCGATGCCGTGGCGCGAGGAAAAGGGGCGGCTGGATGAGTTCCTGTCGTCGGACCGAGAAGCGGGTTTCGACTTTTCCGAAGCTCCGCTGATGAGGGTCGCTCTTCTCCAGTCGCAGACGTCGGAATGGTGCATGGTTTGGACGTACCACCACGCGATCCTCGATGGTCGCTCGGCGGCGCTGGTGCTTCAGGATGTATTCGCGGCGTATGATGCGTTGATGGAGGGGCGGGCGTGTGATGTTTCCTCCCGACCATCGTTTCAATCCCATCTGCTGTCGCGATCTGCTGGCCGGTCAAAGTCCGGGAGTGAGTTCTGGCGGGCCAATCTGGCGGGAGTGGTGCGCGGAACGATGTTTGAACCTCCTTTGCCGGATGTGGAGCGGGCCGGAGCGTTCGCAGGTCGAATTTCACGCAAAGCCACGGCGCTGCTGCAGGAGTTTGCGGCGCGCCATGATTGTTCCTTCGCGAGCATCGTTCACGCGGCGTGGGCGTTGGTGCTGGGACGGCAGTTCGGCACGGACGATGTGGTGTTTGGCGAGGTGAGATCGTGCCGGCCTGCGGAAGCCCGGGATTTAGTCGGGGTGTGTGTGAATACGGTGCCGCTTCGAATTCGAGTCGAGCCGACTCAATCTCTCGCAGGCTGGGTTCGCGGGATAGGGGAGCATCGCCGCGCGCTCCGGCAGTTTGAGTCGGCGGATTTGGAGGCCATCCAGCAGTGGACGGGGGCGGAGTCGTTGGTTCCCACGGTCGTCATGTATGACCGTCGGCCATTTGATGCGGCGGTGTGGCACGGGATGGCGAATTCTGTCGGGTGCAGTTTTGAAATGCGGGAGGACACGGGGATGCCGCTCACATTGCGGGTGTTCGGCGGCGAGGCGTTGACGTTTGATTTTCAGGCCCGCCCGTTTCTTCCGTGTGCGGCGCTTGCGCTGGCTGTGCAGCGGTTCTCGGCGGCGTTGGGAAACATCGCGGCTGCTGCGCCCGGGGCGTTGGTCGGGGACGTTTCGGTCGCCGATGAAAATGAACGCCGGGCGATTGCCGAATGGAGCAGGGGAGCGCGTACGGTGGAAAGTGATACGACTCTGGACGGCCTGTTTGCCGTGCAGCTCGCGGAGGCTCCGAATGCAGTCGCGGTGCGCTGGACCAAGGGGGCGCTAACGTATGCGCAGCTTCATCGGCGGGCGATGTTCGTTGCCGAGCGACTTCCTGCGGGGAAACGAATCGCGGTGGTGATGGAGAAGGGCTGGGAGCAAATCGTCGCGGTGCTTGCCGTTCATTACGCAGGCTCGGCTTACGTGCCCATCGACGATTCGCTGCCGGGCATTCGCCGCAATGTGATGCTCGAAAAGGCGGGTGCGAAGATCGCATTGGTGCAGCATGGCACTGGCGACGCAGAGTGGCCGCACGGGGTCGAACGCATCGTGGTGGGCGGCGGTGAAAACGACGGGCCTTCGCCGATCATGAGCCGTCCGGATGACCTCGCGTATGTCATCTTCACCAGCGGCTCCACGGGTGAGCCGAAGGGCGTGATGATCGATCATCGCGGTGCGGTGAATACTTGTCTGGACGTGAATCGCCGCCGTCGCATGACGCACCGGGATCGCGTCCTCGCGCTCTCCGCGCTGAGTTTTGATCTGAGTGTCTGGGATATCTGGGGCGCGTTCGCGGCGGGTGCGACGATTGTGATTCCGGATGCGGATTCCGCGAAGGAACCCGCGCATTGGGCGGACCTTGTTCGGACGGAGGGTGTGACGGTCTGGAACTCCGTGCCTGCGCTGCTGGAGCTCTATGTGGACTATCTGGAGTCGCATCCCGAAAATGGCGGGACGACGTTGCGCGCGGCGTTGCTGAGCGGCGATTGGATTCCGATGACACTGCCGCCTCGTTTCCGCGCGGTTGCGCCGAATGCGGAAGTCATCGCCATGGGGGGTGCGACCGAGGCCTCGATATGGTCGATCGATTTTCCTCTCGGGCAGGTGGACCCAGATTGGCGGAGCATCCCGTACGGCAGGCCCATGGCGAATCAGGATGTTTTTGTTTTGGATGCGCGGATGCAGCCTTGTGAGACGCTTGTGGTCGGGCAGATTTACATCGGCGGGCGTGGCGTCGCCCTCGGCTATTTTGCGAATGCCGATGAGACTGCGGCTCGGTTCGTCATTCACCCTTTGAGCGGCGAGCGCATTTATCGCACCGGCGACTTGGGACGCTGGTTGCCAGATGGGCAGGTGGAGTTTTTGGGGCGTGAGGATTTTCAGGTAAAAGTGCAGGGCTTTCGGATCGAGTTGGAGGAGATCGAAGCGGCCCTTCGGGTGCATCCCGGAGTGGGTTCGGCCGCAGTGGTGGCCTTCGGTCATCGCGAGGAGGGCAAGCGGCTCGCGGCGTATGTGGTACCTCGGGACGGTCAATCGCCGGTCGTCGGTGACTTGAGGGTTTTCCTGCGGCAGCGACTTCCGGGTTACATGGTTCCGGCGACGTTCTCCGTGCTGAATTCGCTCCCTTTGAGTGCAAACGGAAAGGTGGACCGCAAGGCATTGCCGGCACCATCCCATGCGGAGCTTCCGGAGTGTGAAATGGACGAGTTGTCCGCGCTCGTGGCCGGAGTTTTCCGTTGCGGGAAAATTGATGAGGAACTCAATTTTCTACAGCCCGGAGTTTCGTCGATCGAGATGATCAGTCTGGCGTCCGCATTGGAGCGCCGGTTCGGTATTCGCCCGAAGCTTGCCCGGCTTTACAAGGAGCCAACGATCGGATCTCTGCGCCGAATGTTGATAGAGTCGGGAGTTGTCGCTCCGCACGTTGCCAGGATTTCGCTAGGCGAGCCCGGAGTATCTGCGGACGTCGGACCGGAGACGACGGGACCCGACTGGCGGAGCGTGAGCACTGCCGCAATTCCTCCTTTGCTGCGAAGGGGCTGGGACTCGGATCTCGGAGCGCTGGGGCAGACGGTCTATAATGTGCATCTTGATTGGGCCCAGTTGGACGCATTAGTGGCGGGCGGGGCGCGTAACGTGAGCCTCGCGCGCGCTTGCGTGAGTGAACCAATACTGGCGCAGGCGAATCCGGACGTTCCCCGACTGGATGAGTCACAAAAGGGCGATGGGCGTCCGCCATCGCCGGAGCGTGGTTCGAACTGGATGCGACTGAATGCCGACGGGAAAAAGCCCCCGTTCATCTTTTTGCACGGAAACTATTTTGGCGGCGACTACTGCCGCGACCTTGCGGATTTACTTGGTCCGGATCAGCCGGTCATCGCGGTTCATCCGCACGGGACCAGCGGCGGAATCCTGCCCGGCTCGATCCGGGAGATGGCTGCGGACCGAATCGCCGGCCTGAAGCGGGCAGGTATTAAAGGACCGTGGATTCTTGGCGGTTACTGCAACGGAGCTTTTGTTGCGCTGGAGATGGCCCGGCAATTGGAGGCGGCGGGAGAGGATGCACCGCTGGTGATTCTCCTCATGGCGAATGGCTCTCGTGTGCGTTTTCGCATGGTGGAACGATGGATTCGGGCGCTCCGCTTTAGTGCGAGCGACGAGACGCTGGAGAAGCGTTTCGTCCGGGTGAGGAATCGACTTCTGGCATGGGAGTGGAAGCTGAAACGGGGGGTGGAAAAAGTGCTCGGCCCACGGAAATCGGAAGTGAAAGTCATGAAGAGAGATCAGCCGGCGGTGGGGCAGGCCTGCTTTCTCTCGGGCTTCTATCTGAGGGCCATCGACGGCTACGTGCCGGGCGAATTCGGCGGGAAGTTGCTCTGTCTGTGGCCGGAGCAAGAGGATAATGCGTGGCATCACGAAGACGCAGTGCGAGGATGGCGGAATGTCTCGAGTTCCGCAGTTGGGCATCTTGTGCCGGGCGACCATTTCAGCATTTTCACGGACGCCGAGACGCAGCAGGCCGTTGTTGAAAAAATCCGCAGGTTTTTGGAATAGATGCGCGCTTTTCGTTGAACATCGGGGAATTCCCATCATGTTCCCACGCTCTTTTACATGCTCTCTCGCTTTGCCTGCATTCTCTTCACCGGGTTGACGTCCTCAATGGCCTTACGCGGTGCGCCACTGTACTGGGATGGAGCGGTGAGCGCCGGCGACCCGGGTGGCGGGTCGGGGACGTGGAACACCACGACGTTGAACTGGGACACCGCTTTGACGGGCGGAACCGGCGTGCGTTGGACTACGAACGATGCGGTTTTCGGAGGGGTGGGCGGCGTGGTCACTTTGGGCACGGCAATCACTGCGACATCGCTGACGTTTAATACGGCGGGCTACACGGTTGATTTCGGGACGCGGGCGTTCGTCGTGAATGGCGGGGTGTTTTCTTCGCTGCCAGGCAACGTGTTCACTTTGACGGGAACGACTGGAAGCGTGGTTTTCAGCGGGAATGGGAACCTGACTGCCTCGCAATCGGTGACACTGATCAAGAGCACATTGGAAGCTCGTTTTACCGGAGGTGACAGTCCGCTTGGTTCCGCAGAACTGGTGCTCGGGGCGGGAATTCTGAACCTCCGGCGGGATGGCGCGAACAACTCGCTGCTGGAGGAATACGCGCTTCGCAATCGCATCCGTCTGACCGGCAGCGTGACCATCGATGCGGATCGCATCAGCGGGCTCGGCGGAACAGGGAAACTACTTCAACTCGCCGGACTTACGATGGGAGCGCAGGCACTCACGACGACCTCGGGAAATGGATATTCCATTGGCTTCGAGACGGTGGCGCTAAATGGCGACGCACGTTTCGTGACAAACGCCGACACTTTCCTCAGCGGGATCTCCGAGACGGGCGCGCCCCGCAGGATCACCAAGGCCGGAGTCGAGTCACTCGTCCTTCGCAATGTGTCAACTTGGACCGGCGGCCTATCTATCGAAAATGGCCCCGTCGAAGTGCGAGGCTCGGGCGCATTGGGTGCAGGCCCGGTGCAACTCGGCACGGGAACGGGCAGCGTCTCGCTGGCGTTCAGCGGAACGTCATCGTTTGTGAATACGGTCAGCGTCGGAGGAACCTCGGGCACCCGCTCGTTGTCATTCAGCGGCGGCATCGTGACACTTTTTGGCGATGTCGCTTTGAATGACATCGGAACAACACTGGATGTTGCGAGCGGGAGTCGGGCGACGATTTCGGGTATGCTGACCGGGGCAAAGGTTTTGACGAAAATCGGCGGCGGAAATCTGATCCTTTCGAATTTTCAAAATGACTTCGGAACCGCTCTTGCAAGCGCTCTTGTGGTGTCGGGTGGTCGTGTGACCGTGGAAGAGGACGGCGACCTCGGGAAGATCGGGAATGGCGTCCGCCTGAGTGGCGGTGGACTGACGGTCACCGGGCCGTTTGACACCGAGCGCGATTTGTATCTTCTCGGGACATCAAATTTCATCGAGGTCCAGGAGGATTTGGAGCTGGGTTTTACCGTGAGCCCGATATCGGGGACCGGCGGATTCACAAAGCTCGGTAAAGGAGTTATGCGGATGGATGTGGCGCCCAGCGCCGGCGGTTCATTCACGTTGGGCAATGGCGAGCTTCGCTCCCTTGCTGCTACGGGAAATGTATTCGGCACAGCGGCGTTGCGCCTGAATTACGGGCTTCTTTCGGCCAGCCCATTGAGTGAGACATTGAACACCGCATCGCTGGCGGCTCCCGGCGGCGTCATTCTCGGCGGTGCGGTGCGGGTGAATCTTGACTACAGTCAGCTCACGCTCGGGGAGATTAATCCGAACCTCCTTTTGTCGCTCACGACCGGGGCGATTTCGCGGATCGATCATGGAACGATGGTCATCAATCCATTTGCCGGACTCGACATGTTCGGTGCCCCATTTGGAGACGGCGAGCGGTGGCGCATCACCGGTGCGACAACCACCATTCCGTTTTATCCACCCTACGTGGTCGCGGTTGATTCCGATTCTGATGAGACGCCGCATTTTCTCCAGTATTCTCCTTCGTTGGGGTTTGTCAGCGATGAGCCGAATTACCAAGATGCATTCAATCCGGCGGAGTCTAGCGAGGTCCTCGATATTGATTCGGAAGAGCTCACTGGGAATGAGTCAATACTCGCGGCCCGTATTAGGGGAGCGCTGGAGATAGCCCCCGGCATCACGCTCACCGTCGGCGGGTTGAGCACCATGGCCGGCTTTATCTTCCACGATATGGGCGAGATTCACGGCGGAAGTATTTCGCTCGGGAGCAGGGAGGCTCTCGTCTATGTCGGGTTGAACGCAAACGCGGTTATCGAGTCGGATATCGTGACAGCGGCTTCGTCTGGAGGGTTCACGAAATTTGGTCCCGGCAACCTGGAGCTCATGTTGCAAAATGGGAATGGCAATCTCGGTGAAATATCGATCCAGGAGGGCTCCCTGGTCGTCAGTAACCTCGCGGCACTCGGCACAGGAATCGGCCCGCTGCGTATCGGCGCGAGCGAGTTTGGTTTCACGGGCGCGAGTCCGGCAACGCTGTCGATGCCCGTCGTGCTTGGGACGTCGGGCGGTTCTGTGATTCGTGTGAACGCCACCACTCTCACGCTTGGCGGCATTCTCAGCGGCGGTGTCCCATTTTCTGAAATCACCAGCGTGACTTTTACCGGCGGCGGAGTCGTCAGGCTCGCCAATCTGGGTAACACCTTCGCAGGCGACATCCTTGTGGATGGTGCGGAACTCGTGATTGCAGGACCGGGTGAGGCTGACCCTATACTGCTCGGCGCGGGACCGAAGGAAATCCGTGTCACTAATTCCGGGATTTTTACTGTGGAGGGTAGTCTGGATGCACCACCCGGAACGAAGCGTTGGTTCATTGATGCGGATGGCGAGTTGAACGTCATCGGAGGCACCTTGCGGTTCAATGATCCGAATCAACTCGCCGGTTTCGGAACCATGCGAATCGACGGCGGAGGTGCAGTAGAAATCGGGGAAGGGCAGGGGGATTTCTACGCCAATGTTTTCGTGCAATCCGGAAAGCTCACGGTGTCGGGAAGCCTCTCGGGGAGCGTAACAGTTGATGGCTCCGCGACGCTTGCCGGGACGGGCATCGTGGGCGCGGTGGACGTTCGCGGCGGAGGAATCGTTTCGGCGGGCGATGCGGCACCGGGCCGGTTCGACACCGAGGGGTTGGAACTTTTGGCGGGAGCCATCACGCGCTTTGATCTCGATAGCGGCGTCGCGCGAACAGGATACGATCAGCTCGGAGTGGCGGGCTTGGTGAAGCTCACGGGCGGGAATCTGGCGCTGGATCTGGGATACGCACCGGTTCGCGGCACCGATATTTTCTATCTCATTTTGAATGACGGTGTGGATGCTGTGACGGGAGCCTATTCCTTTTTGAACGGCGCGCCAACGGCTCTTGGTCAGGATGCTACGTTCACGGTCGGAGGTGAGCTTTTTCAAATCAGCTACACCGCAGAGTCGGGTCTGGGCTTCGCTGGAGTGGGCAACGATGTGGCGATTCGCAGTATTCCGGAGCCGGGCTCCGCGGCGCTGTTGCTGCTTGGGTTGTCAGCCTGTTTCACGCGGCGCGGCACGAGGCGGACACGGTAGCCGGTCGTGATAGAAACATTCGCAATCCCTTGCCACATCGCGCGAGAATTGCGAAACGTTGACGACACATGATCCAGCACATCCACGACATCCACAAAGCCTGCAGCGCAGCGGGTCGCCCCGCGATCTCGTTTGAGTTCTTTCCGCCGCGTACGGAGGAGGGCGACAAGACATTGCTGGAAAAAACCATTCCGGCTTTGATGACGCTGAAGCCGGACTACTGCTCCGTGACCTACGGAGCGGGTGGAACCACCAGGGACAAGACCATCCAGATCGTGGACCGAATCCAAAAAGACTACGACCTCACGACCATGATGCACCTCACCTGCGTCGCATCCACACGGCAGGAGCTTGCCGATGTGGTGGCCGACGCGAAGGCGCGTGGAGTAAAAAACATTCTCGCGCTTCGCGGTGACCCGCCGGCGGGCACCGGTGAATGGACGGCAACCGAAGGCGGCTTCACGTATTCGTCGGAACTCGTCTCCTTTCTGCGCGAACAGGGATGCTTCAATATCGGCACCGCTGGCTTCCCGGAGGGCCACATCGCGCAGACTGGCGGGAAGCATGTGGACTGGGAGTTTCTTGCGCAGAAGGTTCGCAATGGCGCGGACTTCATCGTCACGCAGCTCTTTTTTGATAACGAGGATTTCTATGAGTTCTGCGATCACCTGACGAAGAAGCTCCGCGTCAACGTGCCGATTATTCCCGGAGTGCTTCCGGTGCTTTCGGCGAAGCAGACGAAGAAGTTCGTGGAGCTATGCGGCGCGAAACTGCCGTCGGCTTTCGTGGAGAAACTCGACTCGCTCTGTGACGATGAAGCGGTGGTGGAATACGGCATCGAATACGCGACCAGGCAGTGCGAGGCGCTCATCAAGTTCGGCGTGCCGGGCATCCATTTTTACACGCTGAATAAAGTGCGGTCCACGGAGGCCATCGTCCGCAATCTCGGACTCGCATAACGTGCGATGACGACCGACGAGATACGGCCCAAGCAGCTTCGAGCGCTGTTGTTGCTGCTGTTTCTCGTCCCGCTGATTCCCACGGCGATGATGGCGCGCTTCATGGTCGATGCACTTCGCGGCGAGCGGAGCATGGCTGCGGAGCGGCTCGAACAGCGCTACTCGGCGGGCCTAGGCTCGGCTTTGGCCACGTCCGAGGGCGGCAGCGCCGAAGAGTTCCTTGCCCGTATGCGAGACTACACCGACGCCAACGTCACTCAGCGAATCGTCGGCGAGAAAGGCGCGCACATCGCCGGCGAGAGAAATCCATGGGGACCCCCGCTTGCACAGTCTGTCGTCCCGGGGCATCCCGGCTGGATGGCAATCATTCACATGAAGGACGACACGCTCCTCGAACAGAGCGTGGAGGACCAGCGCCGCATGTTTGCTTGGACGCTTGGCCTCACAGGAACCGGGGTCATCTGTATCGCCGGGCTGGCGGTCCTCGCGTTGCGGCGGCAACTGGCGCTTCAGGAGTTGAAGAACACCAGCGTCGCAACGGTTGCCCACGAGCTGCGCACGCCGCTCGCAAGCATGCGGATGCTCGTCGATACACTTCGTGAAGGCCGGTATCGCGGAGAAGACAAGCTGCGCGAATACCTCGATCTGATTGCGGCGGAAAATGAGCGGCTGGGCCGCCTGTCGGAGAGCTTTCTCACTTTCTCGCGGCTCGAAAAGGGCGGACAGGCGATGCACTTCGAAGTTGTCCCTGCGGCGGACATCGCCCATGCGGCCGTCCGGCAAATGCAAGGACGCCTAGACGTGCCAGGTTGCTCATTTACCGCCGTGATATCCGGAACGCTACCGAGTGTCCGTGTCGATCGCGATGCAATCATTTCTGCGCTCTGCAACATGCTCGACAACGCGCTCAAATACACCGGCGACGAGAAACGCATCCTACTGCGCGCGGATGCGAAAAATGAAGGCGTATCATTCTTCGTGGAAGACAATGGCGTCGGTGTACCGGAGGATCAGCGGCGCGCAATCTTTCGTCCGTTTTACCAGGCCGATCAGCGACTCACGAGAACGCGAGAGGGTTGCGGGCTGGGGCTTTCGATCGTGCAGCGGATTGTCGATGCTCACCGGGGCAAGATATCGCTTGAGAGCGCGCCCGGCGGAGGGGCGATCTTCGAGCTTTGGCTGCCCGGCATTTCACCATGAACCACACCGTTCTCATCATCGAAGACGACCCGACCATGCTGCGCGGTCTGAAGGACAACTTTGAGTTTGAGGGCTATCGAGTGCATACCGCCACCGATGGAGACCTCGGCCTTCAGCGGGCATTGGCGCTGCGGCCCGATCTGATCGTGCTCGATCTCATGCTCCCGAAAGTCAACGGCTACGAAGTCTGTCGATTTCTCCGGGATGAAAAAGTGGATGTCCCCATCCTCATGCTCACCGCCAAAAGTCAGGAGAGCGACATCGTCTTGGGATTGAAATTAGGCGCGGACGATTACGTGAAGAAACCATTCTCCATCAAAGAGGTTCTGGCTCGTGCCGAGGCACTTTTGCGGCGGCGTGCGCCGAAAGCCGGTCAGGTGTTTGAGTTTGGCGACTGCCGCCTCGATATCGACGGACGAACTTTCACTCGCAACGGTCGAAATGTGGAGCTCTCGCCGAAAGAGTTCGAACTGCTCCATTTTCTGTGCAGCCATGCGGATCAGGCGTGTAGTCGCGACCTCATCATGATGAACGTTTGGGGCTACGATTCCGCCGTCACGCCCCGTTCGATCGACCGCTTCGTCGTCGCGCTTCGCAATAAAATCGAGCCCGAACCCGCGAACCCGAAATTTATCACGACCGTGAGGGAATTTGGCTACCGCTTCGTTCCGGGAACCTCAAAATGAGCGTGAAACCATCTCGCAAAGACAATCATACCGACGAGGGGTGACTACGAAGCTCGCGAAGGACGCGAAGGAAGAGGCTTCATTCCCGTGAATGGTGAGTTGTAGCAAGCGATTCGATGACACAGTCACGCTTGCGCCAAATCACAGCCGATAAACACGCTGGCTTACCATCACGTGACGACCGCAAACGCACTAGTGGTCTCCCCGCCGTGAAATGATGGTCACCAGTGCTATTGCGGCTGTGATTGGTGAATAGTGAATAGTGATTTGTCGCAAGCGAAAGCTCA
>JAYSTZ010000509.1:0-3303 GCA_043719365.1 Verrucomicrobiaceae bacterium
ATCAGCGCCCGCGCATCGCACTTCAGCGTATGCGAGAGAAACTCCGCCGTGCCCAGCAAGTATTGGAGCGGCTCGGCTGCTGCGCGGCGTTTTACGAGCAATCGCAGCGGGGCGAGTTCGGCCTCGGTGAGCTGCCGGTCGAACTGCAAATAAAGCCCCATGCGTTTCATCCCGAGGACGTGCGCGAGAAGATGCTCGATGTTCAGGCGCGGGCTCTCGATCTTCGCTTTGGCAAAGTACTCCGACGTTGCCGTGATGACTTCGAGGACGGTCTTCACCGATAAATGTCCACAAGGAACAGCACCGCTTCGCAGTCTCCGATATTGACGATGGAATGCGGCACGTCGGCGCGATACGTCGCGGAGTCGGCCGGCCCGAGTTCTGCGGAATCATCGAGGCTTTCCAGCCGGATGTTCCCCTTCTCCACGGTCAAAAACTCACGCGTCCCCTCGTAGTGCGGCGTGCTGCGGAGTTCGCAGCCCACGCGGACGGTGACTTCGTAAAACTCCACATCTTTTTCGAGATTGAGCGGCGAGAGCGTGCGAATCTGGCAGTTCTTGTCGGAGCGATACACCTGCCCGCGATCGGAAGCGCGCACGACCTGAATTGCGGCTTGCCGCTCGCTGGTCTCGATGAGTTCGGCGATGCCCATGCCGAATGCGCTCGCGATTCGGAATGTCACTGTGAGCGTCGGGTTCGCTTTCTCTCGTTCGATTTCGCTCAACATCGAGCGCGAAACGCCGCTGGCCTGCGCAAGATTATCGAGCGACCAACCGCGACCGGCGCGCAGCTTTTTCACGCGACGCCCGAGGTGCTCGTTGATGCTCTCCACGCGGTCTCCGGCAGAGGGTGTTTTCTTTTTAGGGGTCATTGCGTATTGCCGAGTTTGTATTCGAAACTATCCACGAGCGCCAGCCAGCTCGCCTGAATGATATTGTCGCTTACGCCCACGGTCCCCCACGCATCCGTGCCGTCGCTGCTCGTGATGTGGACGCGCGTCCTCGCAGCAGTTCCGGATTGGCCGTTGATGATGCGCACTTTGTAGTCCTCCAGCCGGATGGCCGAAATGCCCGGATGAAAAGGCAAGAGCGCCTTTCGCAATGCTGCGTCGAGCGCGTTCACCGGCCCATCGCCTTCCGCGACTTGATAGCTCTCCTTGCCGTCGATGCGGAGCTTCACGGTCGCCTCGCACTTGTTCCAGCGCCCGTCGCCTGCGCAGCGGTAGGTGCAGTGGTACTCCTGCATTTCGAAAAGAGGCTTATATTTCCCCGTAACTTTGCGCAGGAGCAGCGCGAACGATGCCTCCGCTGCCTCAAATTCATATCCTTCAGACTCCAGCCGTTTGACTTCATTTAGGACGTTCTTCACTTCCGCCGAGCCCTTGCCGAGCGGATAGCCGAGCGCCTCAGCGCGATGCAAGATGTTCGCCTGTCCGCTCATGTCGGACACGGCGATGACGCGCTCATTCCCCACCAAAGCAGGGTCGATGTGCTCGTAGCTGCTCGCGAGTTTTTGCACCGCATCGACATGCAACCCGCCTTTGTGAGTGAAGGCCGCAGTGCCGACAAATGGCGCGCGGATATCCGGTGCCACGTTGGCGAGTTCCGCGACGAATTGCCCGAGTTCGCGGAGCTTCGTGAGGTCGTTGCACACCGGGATGCCGAGCTTGAGCTGAAGGTTCGCGATTGCCGTGATGAGATTGCAGTTCCCCACCCGCTCGCCATAGCCGTTGATCGTCCCCTGCACCTGACACGCGCCCGCTTCGATCGCCGCGAGCGCATTTGCCACGCCCAGACCGCAATCGTTGTGCGTGTGGATGCCCACGGGTCGCCCGAGATGCGCGATGGCTTTGCGTGTCACCTCCCCGATAAAGCCCGGCAAATTCCCACCGTTCGTTTCGCAGAGAACGACGAGATCCGCACCAGCGTCCGCGGCGGTCGTGATGGTTTTCATGGCGTATTCCGGGTCGTCTTTAAACGCGTCGAAAAAATGCTCCGCATCGTAGAGAACCTCGCGCCCTTTGCTTTTCAAATAGCGCACCGTGTCGCCGATCATCGCGAGGTTTTCCTCGGTCGTGACTTTGAAAACATGCGTGACGTGAAGCGGCCAAGTCTTGCCGACAACACAAACGACGGGCGTCTCTGCATCAAGCAGTGCCTTCACCTGCGCATCGTCCTCGACCTTTGAATTGCCGCGGCGGGTCATTCCAAATGCCGCCATCTTCGCATGCTTCCACTTGCGCTTTGCCGCCTCGGCAAAAAACTCCGCGTCCTTCGGATTACTCCCCGGCCAGCCGCCCTCAATGTAGTCGATTCCAAATTCATCGAGCTTCTCGGCCACGCGAATCTTATCGAGCACCGAGAACGAAATCCCGGTCCCCTGCGTTCCGTCGCGAAGGGTGGTGTCGTAAAGTGATACTCGTTTGTTGCTCATAAAATGGGGGCGGAAGCTACGCAGCATCGCCGTCCTTGGCAAGCAGCGGCAATCGTTCATCGTAGGAATCGGGGAATTATCGACTTTCCGCGCCCGTCACTCCAGCCACCGCCTCCCGCTCCGGCGTGAGAAAATCCACCGCTCCTCCACGGAAATACATCTCCACGCGACCGATCACATCTTCCGCCGAAATCATGTCCATGCAGCGCGGGAGATTCCCCACCACGTCCACGCAAAGGCTCGCATCCTTCGGGTCGCCGTCGCCCAGCGGCACGGTGCGCGCTTTCCAGCAGCCGCCATTGTCGCAGCAGCGCAGCGCGCCGTTCGTGTGGATATATTGATGATGCGGATACGCCTCCCACTGCGCCGGTTCGCGTCCGCCAGCCACGACCACGCACGGACGGTTCGGCCCCGGCCCGCGGGTCTCCACCGCCGCCGCGAGGTGCATCGCAAATGTCACCGGACACACCACGCCCTGCGCGTGATGCATCAGCCGCACAAACTCCCGCGTATCCGTCTTCCCGCGCAAGTCCAGCACGCCCCGCAGCGCCGGATGATGATGCCCCGCCTCGCCCGTCTGCACAAAAAGGATGCGCCCTGCGAAATGGTCCACCACCGCCTGCATCCGCGCCGGGTCCCACCACTTCGTCGTGAAATCCCGCTTACCCCCCGACACCACGATCCAAAACGGCAGCGCCTGCCCCGTCGCCACCTCCACCGCCGAGGGCATCGCCTTTTCCTCCGGCGACAGATGCACATCGCCGCGAAACGCCCCCGGCTCCAGCCGCACCTCCAGACGCTCCGCCAGGAAATGATGAAACCCGTGGATGAAATGCCACGGCCCCGTATTACTCCGCGCGATGAGCGGAT
>JAYSTZ010000510.1:0-3301 GCA_043719365.1 Verrucomicrobiaceae bacterium
TCACCGAGCACGTTGATGGCAGTATCGAGGACGGGATCGGTCCCGAAAGTCTCGCGACCCTCGACGCGCCAGTTCGTGGCGCTGGTCTGAAAAACGGAGACTTTGTTGTCGAGGTCGTCGCCGGTGAGCGTGAGTTCGCGGGACTCCGCGTTATAGACTGCGAGGACGAGTCCGGCAGGTGCGATGCGGGTTTCGAGGGATTCGATGGGCGTGTGCGTTTTCATGTTGCCGCGAAAGTCGCACAGTACGCCTGATGGAAACGTGATGCCGGGATGATGGGGAGATGACGGCTCAGAGACGGGTGAAAAAAGAACGGGGAAATTCTACGAACGCGGCAGTTCGAGCGAGAACTCGATGCAGCCTTCGTGCAACCGCGCAGAGAGTTTCGCGTGGAGCAACGCGCAGATTTCGCGCGCCAGCGAGAGACCGAGTCCGTGGTGCTTTCCGTCGGCACGCGCGGCATCCTTTTTCCAAAACCGCTCGAACATTTGCGGCAGGTCATCGTCGGCGAGCGTCGGCGCGGGATTGCGGAAAAGGAGAGTCACGCTGCTCGCGGCGTCCATGGCCGAAACGTGGATCGTCGAGCCATCGGGCGAATGCTCAATCGCATTGCCGAGCAGGTTGCCGACGACGATGTCGAACAACGCACGGTCCGCACGAATGCTTTGCGCAATGGGCGCGAGCTCCAGCGTGATGCGGCGTTCGGCAGCGCGCGAGCGACAGGAGTCCCATGCTTTTTGCAATCCGTCCGAAAAAACAATGATCTGCGGCTTGAGCTCCGGTGCTGGGTTTGCGGCGGCGGCCAATGCGAGCAGGCTGGCCGAGAGAGATTCCATCCGGAGGGTGCTCGCGAGCACGTCGCGCCACGACTCTTCCGATTCGGCTGCGTTCGAGGGAGTCGTGAGATTTACCTCCGCGAGTGCCCGCAATTCGGCGAGCGGCGTGCGGAGTTCGTGGGCCGCGCTCGCGCTGAATCGCCGCTCGCGCGCAAACGATGCTTCGAGGCGCGAGAGAAGTTCGTTCAGCCGCTCGGCGACCGGGCGAAGTTCGGCGGGAAGGCCGTCTCCCGGAAGTCTGCGGGCAAGATCGCTTGCGTCGATGGAAGCAACGGCGACGCCAAGTTCATCGAGCGGCACGAGCCCGCCGCGCACGCTCCATCGAACAACGAAAGCAAACGCGGCCAATGCCGCTGCAATGCCGCCCGCAAGCGTGAGCCTGAGAAGCGCGAGTGTGCGGTCGAGCGCGGCGCGATCTCGCCCAATCGTGAGAGTCGCCTGGAGCGCGGGACCGTTTTGCCCGCGCACTTTCTTCGACTTCGCGGGAACGTATCGGATGCTGGCACAACGCAACGAACGTCCGTAGTCGAGCTTTGTATCGAAAAACACCGGCGTATCCAGCGCCCCGGGGCGCGCATCCAGCCGAGCATCACCGAGCGAACGGGAACGCTGCACTTCTTTTCCATCGCCATCGCTGAGCGTGAAAACATCCGCACCGCCTGCCGCTTCAAACTGGTCCATTTTCGCTCCTTCGCTCTCCATTTTGAGGCCGCTCGCCTTGTACTCGGTGAACTCCATTAGCGGCAAAAGCGTTGCGTTCACCGTGGACTCGAGTTCCCGCGTGAGCGCCGAGCGTTGCAGCCAGAGAAGCGCGAGACCCATCGCGCCAAGGATGAGCACGCAGCCAACAATGACGCGAAGCGTGAGGCGGGCGCGCAGCGAGTTCACGCGGGCAATTCCTCCAGCACGTAGCCGAGTCCGCGCCGTGTGTGGATGAGCCCGTTGCCCACCTTGCGGCGCAGACCGTAGATCGCCGTGTCCACGACATTGCTCATCGGCTCAACCATTTCATCGTAAATATGTGCTTCGATTTCGTTGCGCGGGACGACGTCGCCGCGACGCATGAGAAGGTATTCCAGCAGCCTCCACTCGCGGGCCGTGAGTTCGATCTTCGCCGTGCCGCGCCGGAGCTGCCGTCCGGCGAGGTCGATGCTCAAGCCCGCGATTTCAATTCCCGCCGCCTTCGCGCCATACGCCCGACGGCACAGTGCGGCGACGCGGGCGAGCAGCTCTTCCAGGGCGAATGGCTTCACCAGATAGTCGTCCGCACCGATGCTCAATCCCTCGACGCGATTCGCCACGGTGTCGCGCGCCGTGAGCAAAAGGACGTGGGTCTTTTTCCCCGCAGCGCGAAGCCCGCGGAGGAGCGTGAGGCCGTCGATTCTCGGCAGCATGATGTCGAGGACGATGGCGTCGTAGTCGTTGACATCCGCAAGCGTCGCGCCCTCCTCGCCGTCGCCCGCAGAATCCACCGCATAACCAGCGTGCTTCAGAGCACGCGTGATTGTGCGGCGGAGGGTCTGCGAATCTTCGACGAGCAGGACGCGCATCGTTCGACTAATCCTCCGCGTTTTCCTCGCGCTCGAGCTCTTTTCCAGCTTCGTTGAGTTTCAGTTCCAGCCTGCCCTTCGCGGTCTTGATGACTGCCTCAAACAGCGTCTTTCCTTTTTCTTTGACGCGCTCGACTTCGATGATCTTGCGGTCGCCGGCTTCTTTATTGATCGCCGCCTGCACCGCAGCGGGAGCTTCATTGAGCGGGATGATTTCCTCTTCGCTCAGTACGGTCCCATCGAGCGCGACGGTGATTTCATGGACGCGCCCCTTGACCTCCCAAACGGCTTCGACGGATTCGACGCCGTCTTCTTTTTCGCTTTTCAGTTCCTTGAGCTTGGCATCGCCCGCAGCGGCTTTGATCGCCTTCGCGACGGCTGCGGGCAAGTCCTGCAGCTTTACAGGTTTTTCCGAGTCCTCCGTGGCGAACGCGAAGGGTGAGAGCGCAAGCGCGGTGATGATGAGATGATGTGTTTTCATGGTTTTAGTATTTAGTGAAACAGCCGGTGTTGCCGTAAGGTTTCGTACTCAAATTGCCATCAGGAAGATGATGCGAACATGATGCGTAGAAGAATTCAGGAATAGTTCCGTATCATTGAGCGCAGCCAGGTGCGACTCCCATTCTTTGCGCGGTGCCTCCTTGTTGGGGGAATTCTCGCCGCAGGGTGGATGCCAAAAACGGGGCCGCTGCTCTACAGCGAGAAGCTTGGCGCAGAAAGTCAGTATAGTGCATCGGCGAGGCCGCATCGTTGATTCCCGCAATCGACCGCTACACGCTCTACGTTCGCTCCGCGGCGCATCTGTGGGCGTTTCGCGCGAGAGACTAGTGCCTCGCCCGTCGTGCTGTGATGGTTGTTGTGATTGGTGAGAAGTGAGTGGTGATTTGTCGCAAGGCGTGGGTCGTGAGCTTTCGC
>JAYSTZ010000052.1:0-2093 GCA_043719365.1 Verrucomicrobiaceae bacterium
GATACGAAGTTCGAGTTTGGTATGCTCGATGAACGGGTCATTTTAATCGACGAAGTGCTCACTCCCGACAGTTCCCGCTACTGGCCCGCAACGGACTACCGCGTAGGCATCAGCCCGCCGAGCTTCGACAAGCAATTCGTCCGGGACTACCTTGAGACGCTCACATGGGACAAAACGCCGCCCGCCCCGTCCCTGCCAGCCGAGGTCATCCAAAAAACGAGCGAGAAATATATCGAAGCGTTCCAGCGGTTGACCGGCAGAAATCTCGCGTAACCATGGAACGGTTCCCGCTATTGGAAAGGGCATGGCTAGACAGATCAAACTCAACGGACGCGAGCAATCGATGATGCGCACAATCGGCTTTGGGTTGGGCATTACCGGAGCTGAAGTGCTCGAACGTATGGCCATGATTCCCGACGAACTCGTGGATGTCCTGAACTCGTTGATTGAAATCGGCTATCTTGAAACGCCCACGATGAAGGACCGGGTCACTTTATCCGATTTCGCCTCGGAGACGTTTGAAATCAATCCGTCTTACGCTTCTGACCTCAAGGAAGCGCTGAAGCGGCATTAACGGCCCTCGTCGGCGTCGATGTATTGGAAAAACGTCTGGATGTCGTCGCGATCCGAAAATCCGCTCTCCGCTTTGCGCTCGCTGAGCCTCTTGCTACCGGCATCGTTCCAGCCCCGTTTGCGAAGATACTCGGACCAGACTAATCGGTCTTGCTCGGTGAGTTTGCGTCCGTTCTGGAGGCACCATGCAAGGAGTTCGTCGTCAGTGCCACCGTCTTTCACGCGCTGCACAATCACCGCGTAAGGAATCTCAAAAAGCCCCGCACACAGCTTGTCGAATCCGTCGCCGAGATTCGGGACGTAATCTGCGGGAAGTTGTCCTGCGGCGTGCAAGCGGATCTTATCCACCATGCGACCGAAATAAACGAGATCGCCGACTTTGTCGGCCGGGCTGCGAAGTCCAAGAATAGGCATGTGCCGATGAATAGCGAGACGACGCCCTGTGGCAATGCTACTTTGCGCCCAACTGGCAAGTCGGGCTCTTCGGATCGAAGATGCCGAGCGTGCGAAACATCACTTTCGCCATCTCCGCGTGGCCCACCGCGTTCGGGTGAATCGCATCGTTCAGCCAGCCGCTCACATCGCCCTGCTTTTGCCAGTGCGCCCAATGGTCCACGAGCATCACACCTTCCTCTTTCGCGATGAGCTGAATCACTTCCACAAACGCCGGGAGAGCCCCATGGCGTGGATCAGGCGCAATGGTATTCATCGTCTGCAACAGCGGCACCGCGCCGATTGCGCGGGTTCGGCGGACCAACTCGCGAATGTGCGTCGCGAAGTTCTCCCGCTCGATAGCTCCGCGCCCGCTGTCGTTCATGCCGATGTTGATGCTCACCACATCGGGCTTGTGGCGGGCCACGCGCCACTCGAAATCCTTGAGGATGCCGTCCGATGTTTCGCCGTTTACGCCGGTATTGATTACCGCGTCGTACCGACGCCCCATTTCAGACCGCACACGTTCTGCGAAATGCTCCGGATAACTCCGCGCGCCGAGCGTGTGCTTTGCGCCATGGGTGATACTATCTCCCGTGAGCACCCAGGTCATCGGCGTGCCTGAGTTGGCGAGTCGCTCTTTGATGGTCGCGAGGTCCGCTTGCGGCGTCGATTTATTGGCCTTCGTGACGGCCGAAATCGGCTCGGCCTTTCCGGCAGCCGAAGTCACCCAGTCGAGCGGGAAGCTGGCAAACGCAAGCGTCGCGATGCTGCTCACATCACCGCATTCGTAAAGGATGCCGATGTTTCCGTCCTTGAGCACGGTCATGCACGAATACGCCGAAGGGCGCGGATCGAGCAGCCGCCCGGAGTTCCAAGTTGCTCCGTTATCCTTGCTCGAACGGACCGTCATCGCCACCCTGCTTTTTGCGTCGGCGGGGTTGGAGAAAAGCAGCGCACCTTTCGGGTGGCTGATGAGGCTCGCCATGCACGCGGGCTCCGGCAACGCGAACCACGGCCGGCTCCAGGCCCCCTGCGCGAGGCTTCCCTTCCATTCCCACCGGGCCCAAGCCCGGAGTCCCGACTTG
>JAYSTZ010000511.1:0-7843 GCA_043719365.1 Verrucomicrobiaceae bacterium
CGCTGTTTTGCTCTGCGCTTGCGCGGTTGGGGATTCACGCGGAGGGCCGCGTGAGCTACGACAGCCTCATCTGGCTTTTCCGTTCCACTTTTAATCACACCCGTCCCGCAGAACATCCATCCTACATTATCGCCGTGAACCGCACTCCATGATGATCTGCGCCGCTCTTTTCGCGACTGACTGCAACCATCTGCCGCGTGTCACGGCAGGCTGTGGCTCCGGAACCCGCGCTCCAAGTTTCTGCGCAAGTGCCGACCAGCGCTCAAGCGTGTCTCTATCGGGTGGCTTTTCCAACTTGGCGGAATGGCGATGAACAGGAGCGCGAACAGCCGAATCATTCGCGCACTCTATGGCTTGGTGACTCGAACGCGAGCGTACTGCTGGGGCTGCTCTGCGAGACTGCTCGGTGCGCGCCATGTGTTGGTGACCGTTCCATCGCCATTCGTGACACTCGCTTCGAGGACTCCGTTCGCCTGCCATGTTCCTGTAAGGCTGGTTGTGAACTGAACCTCGGTGTTGATATCACTTCCGTTGACGCGGTGCGTGACGGTCAGGACGAGATACGTTCCAGGAACGCCGAGCACCGAGTAGTTTCCGGTGCTGCTCACAGGGCCTGCACTGGCCGCAAGCGGACTGGTGCCGAATGCGTATTCCAAAAGATTCACGAAGCCGTCCGCGTCATCGTCGCCCGTAAGGCTCGTGACTCCTGGATAGTCGTCGTTCCAGATATCGAAAGTGAGCACATCGTCCGCACCGGGTGAGCCGCCGAGAGCGTAGCTGGCGCGCCAGAGATTGCCATTCGTTTGATTCGCCAATGGGAGCGGGGCGGGGGATTTCATGACGAGCGTGCGGCCTGTGCCGTCGGGCGTGAGCGGCCATGGGGCGATGTCGTCGTACACTACGCGGAAGATCTCCGTGCCGGCGCCATAGCTGAGTTTCAGTTCGTCGCCGCCGTTACTGAGATTGTTCGGCGTGGCTCCGGCGATGATCAAATTGAAACCGGTGCCCCAGCGCGATTGGAATGCTGCGAGATTTCGCACGACGAGCGAGAAGCCGTTTGCGGGAATCATCCAGCCAGCGGGGAAATCGAAGTCGATGCCTTTTGTGAAGCGCACGCCCGTCATATCGACCGGCAGCGCGCTGATATTTTTCACCTCCACCCACTCGAAGTCGTCGCTCGAATATCCTGCGGAAAACTCGGCTGGCGTCACGGGTGCAGGGTTGTAGTTCACCTCGGAGATGACGAGTGCGGCGGCATAAGCGCTGACATCCGGCGTGCCCGCGACAAATTGCACGGGCGCACTCCATTGCGACCAGCGTCCGTTTGCGTCCTTGTGGCGGACGCGGGCGCGGTAGGTTTTGCCTGGCTCGACGCTCACGAGAGGGACTCGCTGCGTGGCGGTAAATACGGGCAATTCGGCGGAGGTCCAAACGCTTTCGACTTCGTATGTGCGCTTCGTTCCTGCGACGTAGCCGAGGATGCCGGGCGCGGAGATTTCGCCGATGCGCCATTGCATCGCTGCGAACGTGGTGCCGCCGTTTGCACCGCTTGCGGGAACAAATGCGCCGCTTGTGAAGTCGAGCGCGTTCGCGGGAAACCCTACTGGCCCGGCGTACGTGATGGTCGGAGGGCTCGGGAATGCGAGGTCGGCGACGGTCGGGTTCGCATTTACATTCCCCCATCCGCCGTAGAGCGATTCCCAAAGCAAGTGCTGGTAGCCGTAGCCCGTGGGGTTGCCATTGGCGCGGAGCCAAGTGCCGCCGGGCCATGTGTTCGTCATGAACTTCGTGAGGTAGTCCATCTGATCCTCAAAAGTCGCGTAGCCGTCGCCATCGGGGTCGGGGAGTGTGCGCGTCCATGCAGTGGAAGGCGTTCCGCCGAGGCCCCCGCGCGTGTCGCTGTATGGAGTGCGGAACCAGTTGTTCTTGTGGCTCGTCTGTCCGTTGTTGGCCCCGCCGCCTTGCGTGCGTGGGTGATTTGACCACATCGCGGCATCGGCATCGGCCCAAGTGAGCGCGACGCCGGTCGGGTTGACGATTTGCGCGTACTCATCGACGAGCTGCGCGATTTGGCCGCCGTTCACCGTGTTGTCACTCGCGAGTAGGCTAAGGAATTCGCGGCAGCGATTGCGATACTCGATGGCGATGGCGGTGTGCCGTGCGAGCACGACCGACTGCGATGGCGCTCCGGCCCACACAGTGCCGTCTGCGAGCGTGCCGCCCCAGTGATGCGCGGGCAGCGACATCATATCGAGATCGTAGGGGATGATGACCCAGCGATTGTCGGACGAGCGGTGGTAGTACCGATAATTGTCGCCGGGGCGGACATCGACGTTTCCGCAAAAACGATTCAGAGCGAAGAACGAGTAGAACGCGGCGAGGTCCATGTTTGCGCGGTACCATGCTTCCGTTTGACCTGCCAAAACGGACGCATCGCGATAGGCCGTCCAGTCGCTTGTGTCCGTGGGCTGTGTGGAGCCCTGCGTCTTTTTGTCGCCCGCCGAGCCTTCGATGGCGTAGATATTCCCATCTGGGAGCGCACGTTCGTTCAGGAAGTTTTTCTCCGTCGGCTCCAGCGCCATGTAGAGGCCCCAGAAATCCGTGTCGTATTGCCCGGTGCCTGCTTCGTTCGCACCGCGAATCACGCGCATGTGGAGATATGTCGTGCGCAGCGAAGACATCCCGGCGAGCTCGTAAAGGCGATACGCGACCGCTTCCTCCACGCCCGACATTCCCCGATGAACCGAGGCCCACGGCGAGGCGCAGGCATCCACGGGAACGGAATTCCAATCCTCGTCGAAATAGTTCCCCCAGTTGTTGCGGACCCGGACGTTGCGCGCGCGGTTGAAGAAAAAGGCGAACTTGTTTTTCCCGCTCACATACGTCGAGCCGATGCCGCGATTGTGATACTGGATGTGGTCATACACTTTCCCCTCATAGACAAACGTGCCGTAAAACCGAACGCCGTTTGAACCCGCTGTGTAGAGCATGTTGTCATGGTCCGTCGCATCGGCAATGAGCTGCCACGTTTGGATGGAATTCAACAATGCCGGACCGAACGTATTCACCGCCGCCCGCGCGGGCGTGCCGCCGGGCTGAATCGCGCCGCTCCATGCAGGAACGCCGTTGTACACGAGATACGCGAAGTTCGGCTGGTCGTCGTCCGCGTAGGGAACCGTGATGGCACTCGTCCCGTCCGTCGCCGAAATGCGGTAGCGCACGAGCCGCCGGTTCGTCTGCAAAGCAGGCGGCATCGTGTAGGAATAAACGCCGTCGCCCGCGAGCACATCGCCGCCGGTCCCATTGTCCACCATCGCCACGTTTGTCCACGTTGCATTATATGCTGCGTCGGTTCTCCGGATGTAAGCGCCGGGGTCCACAAGCTGGTAGCCGAGTGTCACGCTCGCGACTCCCTGTGGGTCTGTGACTTTTGCCGTGACGAGCACCGGGACATTCGCCGCAGGTTGCGCAGGCGTGTGGTCCACCTGCCGAATCGCCGGAGGCGCAGTCGCTGAGAAGACGGTATTTGCCGCACCGGGCGAACCGCCGCTGGCACCGGGGAGCACGAGCTCCACATCGAGCAGAAGATCGCTCGATCCCAGCGAAGATTGGTGCAACTCGATCGCGAGGATATTATCCCCCGCCACGAGCTTCGAGCCCGGAATTGTGTAGCTGGTGTAAGTCGCCACATTCGTCGCATTCGGCCCGAGGGTTGCGTAGGCGTATGGCGGATTAAATGCGGCATCTGCCGACACTGCCGTTGCCGTCGCGTCGTCGTTCAGCCAAACTACAGCCGCATCGTCGCGGCGGATATTGATGGTGAGAAACGGAATCACCGTCGGGTCTGCGATGGTGAAGTGCTTCCTAAAATAATACGCCTTCGTCTTATCCGCCGTGTTTCCGCCGTAACCGGGCACCGTATTGAAAGTCACCGCTGGAGCAAACTGCGCGCTCAGCGCAAAGCCCGCAGGCAAAGTCGCCACAGCCCACTCCACACCGGTGTCGTCAAACGTACGCTGCTTCCACGTCGAGGGTGGCTCGCTCCGGGTCTCGCGGTAGCGCCACCCCGACGAACCTTTCGCAATGATCGCCGTATCCGCCGTAGTCAACGAGGCGCGCCACGAACCACCCAGCGAGCGGTCGAGCGCCGGATGAATCGCCTCCATCGAAGGTCCGCCGCCATTTGGCGAAGTCGGCCACGGAAAACCCACGCCGTAGTTCACCTGATCCACGACCCCCGCGGAAGTATTGCGAAGCTGAATGCGCTCGCCGGTATTCGACAGCGACCCCACCCACGGCCCGAGCGGCGCAAACCCGTAGCGCGCCTGAAAAGCTGTCGGGTTTTCCGCCAGCACGAGATACCCGCCCGCCGCAATCGTCGTCCCGGCCGGGATGGTAAAATCCACGCCATCCTCCATCCTCCAGCCGCCGACATTCACCGGCGCACCCGTGGGATTGTGGAGTTCCACAAACTCGACCGCCTTCGTCGTGTCCGCAGGGTCGTAGTTGATTTCGTTAATGACAACCTGCGCCTGCGCGGAAAGCGCCATGTGTGCAATCAGGAGAAACGTGGTTCGAGGATGGATGAGCTTCATGATTTCGCGCAACGTAACGGCGAAAACCTGCATTGCAACGATTGTGTGTCAGCGAAATGACGCGTCTTGTCAGACGCTGCCGAGCCCGCCCCGCAAGCTCATCATTGCTCCGCCATAGCCTCGCATGTCATGCTTGCGCTGAATCGATGAACCACTTTCAAAGCCACCATTCCACCGCGTACGTTTTTCTTTCGCCAACATTACATCGTCTGAAAGGTCCATGCCCGGCGGGCCGCAGCGGATCGTTTTGTAAAAGGCCACGCCGATGAGCCATGACGCAGCCATCATTGCCGCAACCCGTCATTGGGTCGAACGCGCTGTCATCGGGCTGAATTTGTGCCCCTTTGCCAAAGCCGTCGAACGGCGAGGGCAGGTGCGTTACGTCGTCAGCCGGGCAACGACAGACGACGAGTTGCTCGCCGACCTCCGCGAAGAGTTGCACCACCTCGCGACAACTCCGGCGGAAGTGACGGACAACACGCTGCTGATTCATCCCGCCGTGCTGCAGGACTTCTTTACATTCCGGCACTTTCTCCCGCGCACCGCTGCGGCCATCCGCAAAGCCGGATTCGATGGCGTCTTCCAAATCGCGAGCTTTCATCCCGACTACGAGTTTGCCGACGTCGAACCCGACAGCCTCGGCAACCTCACCAACCGCGCGCCGTATCCCACCCTGCACTTGCTGCGCGAGGCCAGCATCACCGCGGCGGTGCGCGCCTTTCCGTTCGCCGAGACCATTTACGAAAAGAACCAAGCAACGTTAAACGCACTCGGACGAGCAGGATGGGAGCAGCTAGGCATCGCGCCAGCCGCTAGTGAAAGCGCGACGGTGCCGGGCAGCATTTGACGACGCAGCGCCGGTCCAGCCCTGAATACATGGTCGTAGGCGTAGTCAACGACGAAGAAGTCGTGCATGCGGGAGAGAGCCCATTGACACGGCGACGAGGCGCGCAAGCCGGGATCATTTTCACCGAAAATATCCCGCCCACCGCCAAAGGGCTCACAATCTCGTTGAACGCATCCATCATTTGCGCCTAAATCATCACATACCAACGCTCGCCCCGGTGATAGTCTTGTAAAGGAGATCGTCAAACCTCCGCAGATTTGTCCGCGAGTTGGTCGTTAGTCGCTTCTGCACCTTTCACTTTTATGCCACGCATCATTACGCTTCTCACCGCTTTCTTCCTTGCCGCCACGTCAGCCATTTCCGCCGAAGACTGGCAATCGATCTTCAACGGCAAAGACCTGACAGGCTGGCGCGCAAACGTCATGCCGGAGTCATTCTCCGTCGTGGACGGAGCTATCCGTGTCAACGCCTCACAGGAAAGCGCACACCTTTTCTACGTCGGCGACCTCAAGGGCGGCTTCGTGCGTTTTAAGAACTTCGAGTTGGAGGCAACCTGCCGAAGCGAGCCGAACTCAAATTCAGGCATCTTCATTCACACCGACATGACGACCCGCGACAAGGCGCTCCACCTCGCAAAGGGGTATGAGATTCAGCTCAATAGTTCCGAAAAGGAAAAGCGCAAGACCGGCAGTCTTTACGCCGTAGTGGACTTGGACAAGTCCCCGGTAAATGAGAGCCAGTGGTTTCGCGTCCGCATCACCGTCCGCGACCAGCGCATTTCTATCCACCTCAACGACCAGCAGGTTATCGATTACACCGAACCGCCCGGCGTTCTGCGTCCCGCCGAGCGCGCCGGGCGTTTGCTCAGCCCCGAAGGCGGCGGCATCGCTCTCCAAGGACATGACCCGACGAGTATTTTTTACTTCAAGGACATCCGCATTAAACGTCTCCCGTGAAGACGTCATGGTGTCCACACTGAAACTAACCTCGAGCGACATATCCGTGGTACCCAAAAAAATAATTGCTCGATTGATGCATCCGAATTAAACGGTGGAGCGATATGAGAGCAGTAATGCAATCGCACCGCAAATCCGCTGCCGCAAATAGCGACTTCTCAGAGCCCCTCGATTTGTTCGCGATGCCTTCACTAATCGCGTAAAATAAATACTACCAACCAAGAACAAAAACGAACCAAATTCGCCCAATGAAAACACTCCTGAGCCTCACAACTGCAATCATTCTCCTCGCGCCAGCGTCCACCAAAGCAACCGTGCTCTACGGGCTGACCACGAGCAACCAACTGATCTCCTTCGACACAGCGTCGCCCGGTTCAATCCTCACCATCGGCACCATTTCGGTTCCTGGGATCGTCGATATCGATTACTACCCCGCGAATCAGTCGATCTACGGCATCAATGCCAGCGGCAGTGCTTTCCGCCTCAGCCTCATCGACGCGTCGGCCATACTTGCAGTCACCCCGCTTGCCAGTCTCGGGACGGTGAAGAACATGGATTTCAATCCGACTGCGGATCGCATGCGCATTTTCTCCACGGGCGATCAAAACTTTCGGATGGTACCGGATTTCACCACAGCCCCCTCGGCCCCCGGAACCTCCGGCACGGTGATTGTGGATGGAACTTTCACGGACACCACAGTCGATCTAGTAAGTAGCGCCTACACGAATAACTTCGACGGGGCCCCATCAACTACCCTCTACAGCATCGACACGTCCACCGATAATCTCGTCATCCACTCCGTCACTCCGCAGTTCAACACGGTGACTCGCGTCGGCGCGAACGGTGCATTGGGAGTCAATGTGGGCAGCAATGTGGGATTCGATATCACCGAGACCGGCACGCCCTATGTCTCCGACGGAAACAACCTCTACACCATTAACCTCACAAGCGGAGTTTTGACATCGGCGGGAACCGTAGGTGGCACCGGGCTCACGAGTATCGCCGTCCCCGAGCCTTCGTCTGCCGTGCTTCTACTCTCCGGCCTGGCGCTGTGCCTGCGCCGTCGAGCAGTTCGCACAAACGACCGCAGCGTCTAAAACGTGACCAACGGTCATCCGGGTAAAGCCCCGGTCGAACCACGCTATCCGCGAAACACTGTGGACCGCGTTTGCGGTGTGCTTTTGAAAGTGTAACAATTAAGGGCCGAAGGCTTGGCAATGTGATGGCCCCGGTTGCACGAGGAACGAGCGCACGGCTGGGCCACTGTGCCGGGAGTTGCAAGCCCGATGAGGGGGCACTCAAACTGGAAGCGCTGGGTGAACCCACCCTGTCAGGTCTGCATCATTATCTCAGGAGCACCAAGGCCTGCGCTCCCACGTCGCTTCGGCTAGTGGTCTCCCCGCCGTGAAATGATGGTCACCAGTGCTATTGCGGCTGTGATTGGT
>JAYSTZ010000512.1:0-3297 GCA_043719365.1 Verrucomicrobiaceae bacterium
GCCCGTGCCCTTCATCGAGTGCCAGTAGGCCATCGAGAAACGAAGGTGGTCCTTCATCTTCTTTTTGCCCACGACCTCGTCCGCGTTGTAGTGACGGAAGGCGAGACGGTTTTTGGATTTGGGTCCCTCAAAAGGGATGTTCCCGATTTTCGGGAAATGTTCCTGACTCATTGTTTGTGTGTTTCTTTTTATTATGGGTTTGGAAAGCGGAGTGCTTTCACAGCGGCGCGGAGACTGCACGAGCGCCGCGACAAATTCCAGACTTGTTCCGGTCTATTCTTTGAGAAATCGGGTCACGCGTATCAGCCGGCAGATTGCGGAGTGCGGCTCAGCGGCACGGATGCGTGTCCGTCGCACAGGCGGCTTGCCATTTCCCGAGTCAGGGCTAAACGTCGCCCGCATGAAATCGCGCTTCATTTTCGCCGCCGTCCTCGCACTCCTCACCGCCGTTCGCGCCGATGATCCGCCAGCCCCCGCCGCACCCGCAGAGCCGACGGCGGCGGATGCGAAGAAGGCCGCGCAGGAAGAGCTGGAGGCAAAATTCAAAAAGACCCTCACCGATTGCACCATGGTCGGCACCTGGTATCTCGTCACGGAAGGCAAAGCCGGCGAACCCACGGCGGACAAATACACCATCACCGGCGCGACGAAACTCTTCGGCGAAAACTGGCTCATCCATGCGCGCGTGCAGTATGGCAAGGCGGACTTTACCGCCCCATTCCCCGTGAAGGTAAAATGGGCCGGCGACACGCCCGTCATCACCCTCGACGAAGTCGGCATCCCCGGCGGCGCGAAATTCTCCGCCCGCGTCCTCATCTACGGCGGCACCTACGCGGGCACCTGGTCCGGCGCCGGGCACGGCGGGCTGATGAGCGGCGTCATCGCCAAAGCGAAAGAATAAACCCGAACGCCGCGATTGCGTGTCGTGGCTCACGCAGCCCCCTGCGTGAAGGTCCTTTCGCGAAGCGCACTTTCCTGGTTTCACGCGCATTGGATCAGCGCTTCGCGTAAAGGGGTTCACGCAGGGGGCTGCGTGAGCCACGACTCCGATAATCACGCTCCAATCGCGGCGATCTCCGCCCGCCGCTACGCCGGACGCGTCGTCACCACCGCGTTCGAGCGCCCCGCAGAGCGCACTCCGCCGCGGTATTTTACGGCCAGAAACCTCGTGCCCGCCTGCTTGACAAACTTGCCCCGCTTCAACTCTGACATCCATTTCTTGTTGAAGCTCGTGCCGCCTTTATGTCCGAGCTTCTTCGCCAGTTCTTTCACCGTGATGCCTTTGTCTCGCGTCGCTCTCACCACGGCCAGTATTGCCTTAAGCAAGCTCTCCGGCGGCAACTTTCTCGACGTAGCGCGCTCGCCGTGAAACCGCCCGGCTGAACCGAGTTTAACGGTCGCTGCTGACTTCGTGTCGCGACGCCCCCCTACCTTCACCTTCGCAGGCTGCGCCGGTTCTTCTTTCCGTCTGCTCAATCCGACCCGGAACCCGATCATCAATCCTGCGTCGTCGATGGATTCGATTTTCTCCCACCACGCCTCCAGTTCTTTTTGCCGCTTCGTCATAGTTTTAAGATGCCAGATTTTCTTTTAACGGCAAGCCGGTATCGGGCCAGCGCTCGAAGTAACGGGCTTTGAATTCCAGATAAGTTTTGCGCTCCACCTCAAAGCGATCCGTCACGTTCCCAATCCCGAAAAACGCCTCGTAGTTCCCTGCCGATTCCCGCGTCGCCTCCCCCCAGATCATCCCGCAGTCGAATACCTGCGCCATCTCGATTACACCCAACAACAACGCCGCGCCAATGCCGCTCAGCGGGTATTTGCCACCTTTAAGGTAAATTGGATTCACTGCGAGAAAGTCCACCACGAGATGATTGCACCACGTCCGCCGAAACAAACACAGCCCTCCCGTCTCCGCCTTCTTATGCGCTGGAAACTTCACCACCGTCAAAAACGCAAACTCATCTCCACCCGCATCGCGCGCCTTCTTCAGTGCCTGCACCGTCGAAATCGCCCGGTCCTGCTGCACGTAAAAATCCCACCGCTTGCACGCCAGCCCAGCATACTCCACGGCATCCATCGACTTTTGCGATGCCCCTCCCGAAACTTTCCACGTGCCGAGCATCTTCACATCCGCCGCGGTCGCACATTCTATCGACGCTGAAAGCATCTGCCGCTTGGGATCTCGGACTTGCGTTTGGATCACCTTCATTTCAGTAGGCTACGCCGGCCGCGTCGTCACCACCGCGTTCGAGCCCGCCTCGTTGTCCGTGTCGCTGATCACGTAAACTTTCATCACCACCGAAGCACCCGGCTGCGTCAGCCCGAAGCTCGTGATAAACTCCGGCGCTGCACCCGGCGCGTGCTCGGCGATGGTCGTCGCCAGCTCCTCGTCCCACTTCGTCCCCACGTGACCGCGCAATTGCACTTTTTTGATGCCCTGTTGCGTGATCGGCGAATGCACCACCTTCGCCTTATCTGGAGCCTCAAAAAGGGACGACGCCGTCACCGCATCCGGCGTCGAGCCTGGCTCTGGCGACAGGCGCGGCAGCGTCGCCACCAGCGCCGGACTCTGCGCGCACTTCGTCGGCACCGCCTGCCGGTACACCTTCATCGTCTCATAAGCCACCGCCTGAATCCCCGAGCGCCCCTCGCGCGCCAGCCGCAAATCCTGCTCCGCCGAAGCCACCTCGATATAGGCATCCTCCAGCGCCGCAATCTTCGCCGTGAACGCCACCTGCGTTGCCCCATCCGAGAGCACAATCGGCAAAGCTAACCCCGGTCTTGCCGGTGCCGCGTTGAGCTTCAGCCACAGACTCTTCGTATCATAGAGCGGCTTGGTAAAAGCCTCGCGTCCATCGCTCGCACTCGGCGCACCGGGGCGGGCGGCAAAAAACTTCGTCCCCACATAATACGAGTCCAGCAGGCCGGTAAAAAGGTTTAGCTCTTTCAAAAGCTCGGTCTTCTTGATGTCGATGTCGGCCCGCGCGATTTCGATGTCGTTGAGCTTGTCCTGAATATCCTGGTCCGCCCCCACCAGCGCCGCCCGGATGCTAAGAAAACCGCTCCGGTCCATGGACCCGTTATTCACCGTGAGCACCAGCGGCGGCACGATTGCGTTATTGACGTTGATCCAGTGTCCGAGGAACTCGTCCACGGTAGGAATGTAGGATGCGTTGGATGTGATAGCCATGGTTTAGATGTTCGTTAGTGGTTGAGAGAAGAAAGTAGCCCGCGAGTCCCTTCGCGGCTTTACGACTCCCGCAAAGCGGCACTTTTTAATTCGTGTCGCTTCGC
>JAYSTZ010000513.1:0-7834 GCA_043719365.1 Verrucomicrobiaceae bacterium
CACGCTGAAGGGAAAGAATGAATTTCAGAAACTCTTCTTCCACAAAATCGGCACCCCGCAGTCGGCAGACACGCTCATTTACGAGCGTAAAGATCATGCCGATTGGGGCTTTAGCGGGCATGTCACGGATGACGGGAAGTATCTCATCATCCACGTCTCGCAAGGCACCGACCCGAAGAATCGCACCTTTTACAAAGACCTCTCGCAGCCCGAATCGAAAGTCGTCGAACTGCTCTCCGACTTCGATGCCGACTACGGATTCGCGGACAACGACGGGCCGGTTTTCTTTTTCCGCACCGACCTCGCAGCACCTCGATACCGGGTCATCGCCATCGACATCACCAAGCCGGAGCGCACGAACTGGCGAGAGATCATCCCGCAAACTGCGGACAAGCTGGACAGCGCGAGTTTCGTCGGCGGCAAAGTATTTTGCGAATACCTCAAGGACGCCCGGAGCGAGATCAAAGTCTTCCGTGTGGACGGCGGCAATCTCATCGCGGAAAGCGCGCTCCCGCTTCCCGGAATCGGCAGCGTCGGCGGCTTCGGCGGGCGAAAAGGCGACACCCATACGTTCTTTAGCTACACGAGCTTCACGGAGCCCGGCGCGATTTACCGGCTCGATATCGCGAAGGGCACGAGCGCGATTTGGCGCAAGCCCGCCGTGGATTTCGACAGCGCGGCCTACGAGACGAAGCAGGTATTTTTCGCCAGCAAAGACGGGACGCGCGTGCCGATGTTCATCACCCACAAACGCGGCCTCGCGCTCGACGGCACTGCGCCGACGATTCTCTACGGATACGGCGGATTTAACATCCCGATGACGCCGGGATTCGCCGTTTCGCGCGCCGTATGGCTGGAAAAAGGCGGCGTCTATGCCGTGGCAAATCTGCGCGGCGGCGGCGAGTACGGCGCGGAGTGGCACAAGGCCGGAACCGTCTTAAAAAAGCAAAACGTCTTCGACGACTTCATAGGCGCAGCGGAATGGCTCGTCGCCAACAAATACACCGCCTCCGCAAAGCTCGCCATTCAGGGCGGCAGCAACGGCGGACTGCTCGTCGGCGCGTGCATGACCCAGCGGCCCGAACTTTTCGGTGCAGCGCTGCCGGCGGTCGGCGTGATGGATATGCTGCGCTTCCACAAGTTCACGATCGGCTGGGCTTGGAAAAGCGACTACGGCTCTTCGGAAAATGCGGACGAATTCCGCGCACTCCTCGCCTACAGCCCGCTGCACACGCTGAAGCCGGGAACTCGCTATCCCGCCACGATGGTCACCACCGCCGATCACGACGACCGCGTCGTTCCGGCGCATTCGTTCAAATTCGCCGCACGGTTGCAGGAATGCCAGGCCAAGGACGGCCCGCCCGTGCTCATCCGCATTGAAACAAGCGCCGGACACGGAGCTGGCACGGCTCTGAACAAAGTGATCGAGCAATCTGCCGATCAACTCGGCTTTTTGATGAAGGTCTTCGGAATGTAGTCCCGAAGCGGGCCTACGAGGTCTTTTGAATCTCAGCGAAAAACAGCCGTCCCGCAGTTGTTTGCAGCACACTGCTGATGCAAATACGGATCGTTTTGCCGATGTGCGCGCGGGCGTGGTTGACGACAATCATCGTCCCGTCCCGCAGATAACCGACAGCCTGATGCGCGTCGCGGCCTTCCTTGGAAAGAGTGAGTTCCAGCTCGTCTCCGGCGGTCAGTTGCGGGCGAAGTGCTTTCGTGAGGTCGTTTAAGTTCAACGCTCGGATTCCTTGAAGGCGCGCAATGCTGCACAGATTGCCGTCATTCGATAGGATGCGGCCGCCGGTCATCTTGGCGAGCTGGACGAGCTTGGAATCAACGGCACCAAATGCGTCCAAATCAGTCTCGTGAATCGAGACGGTGAAAGTCGGGGTCCGCTTCATCTCCTGAAGTCGCTCAAGTGCGAGCCGTCCTTTCTCCCGCTTTAGCGAGTCGTGGGAGTCCGCCAGCGTCTGGAGTTCCTCCAAAACAAATCGCGGAATGATGAACGCCGTGCCGATGAATCCCGTCGCCGCAAGGTCGGGGAGCCGGCCATCGATGATGATGTTGGAATCCACGAGAATGGGCGGGTCCGCTTGCTCCTGCTCCCGGAAGCGAATGTAGGGGATGATCAGCGCGAACTCATCCCGGTTCCCCGCATAGCGAGCATCATACCGATGTAACTGAACGTCGAATAAATCGCGAGGCTGATGAACCACTGCTCGCGATCCGGTGTCCTCCAAAGAAGGCCGGATGCCAACAGCAGACGCGAAGCGATAAAGCCCAGCAGCAACCCAAAGGTCGCCGACGAAAACATGCGAAGCGAAAGCCCTTTCAGCACGCGGTCGGCGAGCACGATGGTCAGGCCGAACGCGATTCCTCCACAAATGCCAAGGCGTGGGCTGTCCCAGATGTAGTCGCCGATCTGGCTACCGAGGTAAGCTGTAAAAGCTACAAATAAGACCCGCAGAAGGTTTATAGTCGGGCCGTTATTCATGGAATGTTCGCGTTGGGCACACTTGGATTTAGCAGGGTATGCACTAGTGCGCCCGCGATTTCACGAAAATTTCTCGCACGCTCCCTCCCGTTGTCTGTTAAAGTGTTCCGCCGCATTCTTATTACGCCGACCATGCTTGGGCGCCGACAGGAACTAAATCTTCAATTTTTACAGATCGTTGATGCGCTGCTTCTAGCGGCCGCGTTTTGGGCTGCCCATACCCTGCGATACCTCGGATACCACTCTGGATTCTTCGACCAGCCGATCGAGGGATTCGAGCGGTTTCAGTGGATTCTCATTATCCTTGTCCCGTTCGGCCCGATCACGCTCGAGAACTACGGGTTCTACGAGCACCCTTCGCGAAAAACGCTGGCGAAAACACTCGGCCAGATGGGACGAGCAGCGATCGTCCTCGGCGTGGTTATCGCAGCTTGCTCCTACTTTTTAAAACAAGACGTTCCCAGCCGTCTGGTGCTTCCCTTTTTTGCGCTCGCCGCCGCCGCCGCTTTGCTGATTCGCGAACGCGTCACGATTGCGCGCTACAAACACCGGGTGAAAACGGGCGTGCTCCGCGAAAGTGTGATCCTTGTCGGCACCGAGCGGGATAACTTCGCGTTTCGGAACGCCTTCACCCCGGAACAGATCATGGAATTGGAAGTCGTGCAGGAAATCGACATCATACACGAACCGGTGAGCGCGCTCATTACGGCGCTGCACGAGCACTCGGTGGGACGCGTTCTTTTTGTCGGCGGCCATAGCGAAATGGGACGGCTCAACGAATACATCGGCGCTTGCGAAACGGAAGGCGTGGAGGCCTGGCTGAGCGCCGACTTTATCCGCACGAGCATCGCGCGGCCCGAGTTCGATGCGTTCGGATCGCGTCCGATGCTGGTTTTCCGCGCGGCCCCGAGCGTTTCCTGGGCGCTCATGGTGAAGCACCTCGCCGACCGCGCCATCGCCCTCGTGCTGCTCATTTGCTTCTCGTGGCTCTTTGCCTTGATCGCTCTCGCGATAAAGCTCACGTCGCCTGGGCTGGTTATCTTCCGCCAGTCGCGGGGCGGGAAAAACGGCCGCCCGTTCATGATCTTCAAGTTCCGCACGATGGTCACCGATGCCGAGATGCAGCGCGACGAATTGCAGCGCATGAATCAAATGCAAGGCCCCGTGTTTAAGGTGAACCAAGACCCCCGGGTCACCCGCATCGGCAAGTTCCTCCGCAAGACTTCGCTCGATGAAATCCCGCAGCTTTGGAACGTGCTGAAGGGCGACATGAGCCTCGTCGGGCCTCGTCCTCTGCCGATGTATGAAGTGGAGAAATTCGAGACCACTTCCCAGCGCCGCCGCCTCGCGATGAAGCCCGGCATCACCTGCCTCTGGCAGATCAGCGGGCGCAGCAATATCACCAGCTTCGATCGCTGGGTCGCGCTCGACCTCGAATACATCGACAACTGGTCCCTCTGGCTCGACGCCAAAATCCTCCTCCGAACCTTCCCCGTCGTCGTGCTGGGGCTTGGCGCAAAATAGGGCACCCATCGCCTTCGCGGCGTGAACCGGGGGTGATGCTCAGATGACAACCCCGCCTCCCCCGGCATCCCGCCGAGCCCTTCCAAACTCCATGTTTCGATAATTGCGGCTCCATATACTCGCTGTTGGACTGAGGTAATACCATCTGCCCGAAACAAACGCGCGCAAGCGACGGCAAATTGGAGCGGGGCTTTCCTAAGCCCCGGTGCCACGTCAGTGGCAAGGCCGAGTTTGTCCCGATGGATCGGGACAAACGGGGCTTAGGAAAGCCCCGCTCCCATTCGCTTCTCCGCAATAGGCCCTTTTGCCGGGACAGCGCGACCGATCGGGCGCTGCGCGCTATGGGGGGCGGAGAATGAATTCGCCGCTCCTTTACCTCGCTTGGCGATGGAGAGGCATTCCACCACCAACACCGATGGTGCTCCATCACCCAGCCCAAAGGCGCACGGTGTGACCGCCCCATTTCGCCGGTGGCTCGCGCACATTTGCGGATGATGTTTCGTTTCCCCTAACAAGCCCGCGGTGGTGCGGTTCTTCCCGAGTCCATGTCTCACGTTTCCGACTTTCTCGCTCCGGGTGATCTCCAGCGCATCAGCAATCTCCAGGTGCTGGCGCGTCAGGTCGTGGAGGGATTCACCACCGGCCTGCACCGCTCGCCGCATAAAGGGTTTTCCGTCGAGTTTAAACAGCACCGTCAATATGTGCCGGGCGATGAGATCCGGAAGATCGACTGGCGCGTTTACGGGCGCAGCGATCGCTACTACATCCGCGAATACGAGGAGGAGACGAACCTTCGCAGCACGCTGATCGTGGACCGCTCGGGCTCGATGGATTACGGGAAATCCGAAGGCGGAAAGGTGAACAAGTTTGATTACGCGACGCGGCTGGCGGCGTGCTTGAGTTACTTGATGTTGCAGCAGTCCGATGGTGTGGGGCTGGTCACTTTCGACACGAAGATCCGCCGCTACATCCCGGTGCGTTCGCGGGTGAGCCATCTGCGCGTGATCCTCGATGAACTCGAGCAGAGCAAGCCGGGCGGCGAGACGGGGCTGGGGCGCGTCTTCCATGATTTGGTGCCGATGCTGCACCGGCGCGGGCTGCTGGTGATCATCAGCGATTGCTTCGGGGAAGTGGCCGAGTTCCTGAAGGCGCTGGCGCATTTCCGCCACGCGCGACACGAGATTGTGGTGTTCCAAATCTGGGACCGCGATGAGCTGGAGTTTCCGTTCAAAGGATGGACGCAATTCGAGTGTCTGGAGCGCGCGGGCATCAAGCATCTGCTCGACCCCGTGATGCTGCGGCAGGCTTATATGGATAATCTCGATCGGTTCCGCGCAGAGCTCACGCTGGGATGCCGCCGGCATAAAGTGGACCTCGTTCCGTTTTGCACGGACGAGCCGTATGCAAACGCGCTGGCGGCTTATTTGAGCAGGAGGCTTGCACGATGAATTTTCTAAACGCTGCACTGATTGCGGGCGCCGCGGCGCTGGCAATCCCGATCATCATTCACCTGTTCCACAAGAGCCGCTTCAAGGTCGTGAAGTGGGGCGCGATGCACCTTTTGGAGATGGTGCTGCGGACGAATCAACGCCGCGTGCGCATGGAGCAATGGATCTTGCTGGCCATCCGTTGCGCAATCCCCGTGCTGCTCGCGCTGGCGATGGCGCGTCCGATTTGGCAGGGCGCGAGCCGCTTGCTGGGCAATGCGCGGACGAGCACAGTCGTGCTGCTCGACAACAGCTATTCGATGGAGGCGAGCCGCTCGGGCACGGTCAATTTTGCAATGGCGAAGGACAACGTGCAGCAGATGATCGCCGCGATGCAGAGCCAGAGCGAAGTGCATGTGGTGCTGATGGGCCAGGGCGGCCGCGGCTTGCTGGATGCGCCGACTTACGACCTCTCGCGGCTGACGCAGATGCTCGGGAAAACATCCGCAGGGTACGGCACGGCACGCGTGCCGCAGGCGCTGGACTTCGCAGCCGGTGCGCTGGAGACGATGCACGAGCCGGTGCGCCAGGTGGTGATTCTCACCGATTTTCAACGCGTGAGTTTCGACCCGACGGAAGACAAGGCAATCGCCGCCGCGCTGGACCGGATGGGCAAGCAGGCGATGCCGCCGAGCGTGACGTTTTGGGACGCAGGCCAGGAGGTGAAGGAGAACGTGGCGATTGAGTCGCTCGACTTCTCGCGGCTGATGGTGGGCATCGGCCAGAAGATCCAAATCCGCGCAAACCTGCGCAACTTCGGCGCGGCAAATCATCCCGACTTGCGAGTGACGCTGAAGGTGGACGGTAAAGACAAAGGCGCATCGCAAGTCGCGCTCGGCCCGAACGCAAAAGCGCAGGTGCTCTTTACGCAGTCGTTCGAAAGCGCAGGCTCGCACGTCGTGGAAATCAGCACCGAGCCCGACGCGCTCGCCGCCGACAATACATTCCTCGCCAGCATCCCCGTCCGCGACCGCATCCCCGTGCTGCTCGTCGATGGCGCGCCGGGCGACACGCTCGAAGATATCAAGAGCGAGACCGGCTATCTGCAAATCGCGCTCTCGCCGTTCATGGCTGGAAAAGTCGAACAGGCCGACTTGCTGCAAACGCGCGTCGTGCCCGTCGAAGGGCTCACGGCAAAGGCGCTCGCGGAAAGCCAAATCGTCGTCCTCGCCAACACGCGGCAGCTCGGCGCTGACCAACTCAAAGCGCTGGAGGAGTTCGTGAAAACCGGCGGAGGCCTCCTCGTTTTCCCCGGCGACAAAACCGACACCACATGGTGGAACGGCCCGTTTTCCAAGCTCGCTCCCCTTTCTCTCGCAGGTATCGCTGGCGACACAAAGGAAGGCGCGCCGACGATGGGAATCACGAGCCAGCGATTCGAAGACCCCGCGCTGGAGCTGTTCAACGACCCGCGCAACGGCTCGATGGCCGAGGCCGCAGTGAAGGTCTGGTTCAAGATGCGTCCCCCGGAGAAATCCGGCGGCGCGCTCGACCCCGTGGTGCTCGCCCGACTCGACAGCGGCGACCCGTTCCTCGCGGAGAAAGCATTCGGCCAAGGCCGCGTCATCGCGTGCGCCACAGCGTGCGACGCGGACTGGAGCAATCTTCCCGCGCGCCCCTTCTTCCTCCCGCTCACTCAGCGGCTCAGCGTCTATCTAGCATCCAACGTCTATCCGCCCCGCAATCTCGAAATCGGCCAGCAACTGGTGAGCTTCCTGCCCGCAGATGCAGCCGGGAAAAAAGCAATCGTCACCGGCCCCGACGGCATCCCCGTGGAACTCGCCATCGTGAAGAAAGAATCCCGCGGCGTGGTGGAATACGGCCCCGTCTTCGCGCCCGGTCTCTACACACTCACGCCCCCCGGCGGCGGTCCACTGCATTACGTCTTCAACGCCGACCGCCGGGAGTCCGACCTCGCACGACTCTCCGATCAAGAAATCGCCGACCTCGGCAAAACGCACAACGTCCCAATCGTCCACAGCCTCGCAGATTACCAACAACTGGAGCACAAAAACCGCTTCGGCACGGAGCTCTGGAAATGGTTCCTCGCAGCGTTGCTCGCGTTCCTTTTTCTGGAGCTCATCCTCCAGCGATACTTCACCCGCCGCCGCACCAAGCTGCCCGTTAAGCCAATCTCAGCGGCGGCGCTTGTGAGCAAGGACTGATACCATCTACCGGAGAGAAACAAATGGTAGCGGGACCGTCCCGGCCCCGAGGCTTGTAGCGCGGAGACCGTACGAGTCGAAGGCCGGGGCATGGACGGCCCCGCTACTGTCCCCGTCTTTATATCCCAGACGGATGGTATCACCAAACAAGCGGGTGTGATTAA
>JAYSTZ010000514.1:0-7822 GCA_043719365.1 Verrucomicrobiaceae bacterium
GCGCGCAATGGCTGAGGGTGCTCGCGCGGCTTGTGGAGTGGACATCGCGATTTCGACGACAGGAATTGCGGGCCCCGGCGGAGGCTCGGAGCTAAAGCCAGTGGGTACCGTCTTCATTGCGATCGCGCAGAACGGCGCGGAGACGGCGGCCTTCGAGCACCATTTCCCGACGGACCGTGAAACGTTCAAGCACCTCGTCGCGCAGACCGCTCTCGACCTTGTGCGTAGGCGTCTAGTGTAGCCGCTACTTCGGCTGTTTGATGGAGACGTTGTCGAACTCGCCTGTGCCGAGCGCGTCGGCTTGATGCGCGCAGACGAACAGTCCTACGAGCGCGATGGGGCCAAGGCCCGCCGGAGTTTCTTGGCTCACTTTGTTCCAGGTCTGCCCGTCGTTCGATTCAAAGCCGGTGATCGTCGGGCCGGTCCGTGCGAGCTTGAACCAGATTGGGAGTTTGCGCTTTTCCAGATTCGTGGAAGTACACGGTTTGCCGGGCTCTTTGCGGGAAACGAATTGCGCCTTATCGCCGGGACCCGCGGTGATGACGGCGTGGCTGCTTTCCTTCGTGAAATCGGTGCGCACCATGATGCCCGCTTTAGTCCAAATGTGAGGGCCCTGGACCTTGGTTACCCGTGCGACGAGCTCAAAATCCCCCTCGATGGATTGATGCGCAAAGTGGAATGAGTCGGCGAGCGCCCACACGTCGTCGCCGCTGCCTGCGATGCTGTAGCGCCCCGTCTTCGTATCGAACGTCGCACTGCCCGGAACCGTGATGAGGCCCACGGGTTGCAGTGAAAACGGGGAGTCGGTGGAGAAGCGCGTTGCGACCCATTCGGCGGCACCGTAGGCGGCTTTGGCCTGCGCAGCGGCGTCGGTAAGCTCGACTTCGAAAATGCGCGCGCTTTGGTCCTTTGGGCCTGATGAGCCGACGCTGACTGCGATGCGTGCGTAGCGGGCAGTGAACGGTTTTACGAGGCGATCGATCACATCCGCGTGGTTGCCGAAAACGGAATCGGCATCCGTCCACGCGGTGCCGTCGTTGCTGGATTGCAGTTTGAAATCCCGGAGGCGGTTCAGGTTTTTTCCCCCGGCGGTCGAGAGAGGGTTTGTCCGAAGGGTCCACCGCCCTACGGTCTTCTGGGTGCCAAAGTCGAACTGGATCCATTTCTCTCCGGGCGCCAGTTGGCTCCAGCGGGTTTCCGGGTTTCCATCCACGGCTTGCTCCGGTTTGTCGCCTTTTTCCTGATTCCAACCGGACACGGTGATCGTGGCCGTTGCGGCGAAATTGGATTTGCGCCGTTGCTCGGCTTCCGCCGCGGCGGCTTTTTCGGAGGCTGCAATGAGTTCGTTGACCTTCGGCAGCAGGCGGCTGTTGGCGCGCAGCTTCGAGTGGAAGTCTTTCAGGCTGGCGATTGCCACGGCACGCTCGCCGGAACCTTTCGCGGATTTCAGTGCGCTTGCCGCCATACCAAATGTGGTGAACTCGTCCTCATAAGAACGCGCCACTTTCTTGAACTCCGAGAGGAACTCATATTCGCGTTGCGGGCTGCTCGTGGTGAATTGGCGGAAGAGCGCCGGAGCAGCCTCGGTGTCGCCAGCTTCGTAGGCTTTCACCGCGAGGAACAAGCTTGCCAGAATTTCGTAGTTCGTTCGCGTGAATGACTCTCCGATGGAGACGGACGCGGGCTCCGGTGAAGTGAGAGTCGGGGCGAAATTCGCAAAGAACTTTCCGTGTGGCGTGCCGGTATCGAGCTTGGAAAGCGCAGCGGATGCCGCCTGCGCGTTGCCGGAAAGTTGGTGGGAGAGTGCCTGGAATATGGTGGCCCATGCGCGCTTTTCCCCGCCGGATGCCTCCGCGAGCGCACGGAACGATTCGATGGCTTGCACACTGTTTCCTCCGGCAAGCTGGTCGCGGGCCTCCTGCCATCCGGGTCCGAACGATGAGATGGTGGTCAATTCAGTGGAGGTGTCTCCTTTGTCGCCGCCGGATTTGGTCAGAATCCAAACGCCGACGCCCAGGCCGGCGATGAGCACGACCAGCGTGGCGATGGTGATGAGGCTGTTTGCTTTTCGCGATCCGGCGTCTTCGATGACGACCCGGCTCTTTTGCGGGGTCGCTCCCGTCTTCGTTTTGGCGAGCGCTTCATCACGGGCAAATTGGAGCTGTTCGATGAACTCGTCGTAGGTCGAGTAGCGGTCGTCGGGGCTTTTCGACAGGGTGCGGTTGATGACAAATGCGGTCGCGTTCGTCACATCCGGCGCCCACGCCTGGATGCTCACCGCATTGGCGTGGAGGTGCTTCATCGCGACGCCCGTGGCGTCCTCTGCCTCAAAAGGCGCTCGGCCCGCGATGGCGTGGAAAAGCGTCGCGCCGAGCGAGTAGATGTCGCCGCGGAAATCCTCGGGGATCCGTTGCAGACGCTCGGGGGAAAGGTAGTAGGGAGTACCCCAAATCTCCCCGCTCGTAGCGGCAGCCTGCGCGAGAATGGTCGCCAGACCGAAGTCCACGACTTTTGCCGAGCCATTCTCGCCGAATAGAACGTTGCCCGGCTTGATGTCGCGGTGGACGAGGCCGTGCTCCAGCCCGGCGCGCAGTCCTTGCGCGACCTCGATGCCGATTTGCAGCGCCCTCGCCTCCGGGACCCGGCCCAGCTTTTCCATGAGGTCATCCAGCGTTCCGTTGGGGACGAGCTCCATCGCCAGATATACGTGACCCTCATCCGCGCCGTAGGAATACACGCGGACGATGTTCGGGTGGTTGAGGGATGCGGTGATCTTCGCCTCGCTCTCAAACTGGCGGACGAACTCCTCATCGTTCGCATACTCCGTGCGGAGGATTTTCAGTGCCACCATGCGGTTCAGATTGTTATCCACCGCACGGAAGACGAGCCCCTGGCCGCCGCGCCCGATGAGATCTACTAATTCGTAGTGGCCGAAGTTCCTGCGCACATTGATCGGCGTGGAGCAGACCGGGCACGTCCGCTCCGCGAATATCTGCGCACCCGTCACGTCGAGCATCGCCCCGCAGGCGGGACATGGTTCTGTGTTTGAGGATGGCATTTTGAGGCGGAAGACTACTCAGCGAATCCGGGGGAACTGACGCGCAGAGAGGGGAAAGAGCCCGCCTGCCACACGGCAGACGGGCTCTTGGATGACTTTAAAAGACTCGCTCAATTAGAAGGAGCGGATTCCGTTGCGAATGCCGTGCACGTTCCAGATGGTGTCGTTCACGTCGCGGACGGTATCGACAGCGTTTTCGCGCTTCATGCGCTCAACGCTCACGTTACTCGCTTCGACGCTTTTTTGTTTTTGATACTGCCGATGCTCCGCATCCGAAATCACACCGTCGCCGTTGTAGTCGGCGACTTGTGCGGTCTGGAACGATGCGCAACCGGAGAGCCCGGTGATGGCGATGGCACTGAGGATGATCAGGTTTTTTTTCATAGTAGAGTGTCGGATGATAGCGAGTTCCGCGCTTAGTAGTAACGGCGGCGGTAGGAATTCCGGTAGTAGCGGTTATTGTACCCGTCGTAGTCGTTGTAGCCCCGGTAGTAGTTCCGGTCGTAAGCCCGGCCACTTCGGTCGTAGCGATTTGGGTCCAAGTCCGGGTGGTTCACGCCGGTGCCGGCACCGCCGTCCATGCGTTCGACTTTGCGGCCGATATATGGGTCGCGCGGCATCGGGCGGGTCGTATCGCAGGCGGTCAGGAAGATTACGGGCAAGAGGAGTAGGAGCACTGTTTTCATGCGACCCTTGTTATCCTCGCAGGTTGGCACTTTCGCAAGCTCAAAACTCTGTGCTTGCGAAGGATGTTCATTGCGGGGAGTGATTTGCCCCATGCGACGTTGTATTATATTTGGCGGGAGTGGCTACATCGGCACCATGCTCGCGCGGCATTTCGCTGCGGGCAATCAGTTCGACGAGATCGTGGCTGTGGACGTGAAGCCGCCCGGCGGGCCGCTGCCGGAGCGCACCCGCTTCATCGAGCACGATGTCTGGATGCCCGTCGAGGGGGAACTCGCCACGCTCGCTGCGGACTGGATCTTTAATCTCGCCGCCGTCCACCGCGAGCCCGGCCATGCGGCGCACGAATACTACGATACCAATCTCCGCGGCGCGCGCAACGTGTGCTCCTATGCCGAAGACATCGGCTGCCCGAATATTTTCTTCACCAGCAGCATCGCCAGCTACGGCCCGACCACAGGGCCGACCAGCGAGGATTCGCCCCACTACCCCATCACCCCATACGGCATTACGAAATACGCCGCCGAGCTCATCCACGAAGCATGGCATCGCTCCTTTGTGGACCGTCGCCTCATTGTCTGCCGCCCCGGCGTCATCTACGGCCCCGGCGACCCCGGCAACATCCTCCGAATGATTCGCGCGGTGAAAAAGGGCCGCTTCTTCTTCCCCGGCGACGCCTCCATCCGCAAGAGCTACGGCTACATCTACGGCCTCATCGAAAGCATCGACTTCACCATGGCCCGCCCCGAGCCCCACCTCACCTACAACTACGTCGAACGCCACACCGAGCCCCTCCGCGAGCTCGTCCGCCTGAGCGGACAGGCCGTCGGGAAAAAGGGCACCGTCACCCGGCTGCCTATCGCCGCCCTCGTCGCCGCCGCCCATGTCATACAGGCGCTCACTGGGGGCAAGTCCGCCATCCACCCCGTCCGCGTGCGCAAAGCCGCCACACCCACCCACATCGTCCCCCAGCGACTTATCGACCTCGGCTTTGAGTTCCGCTACGACTTCGGCAGCTCCCTCCAGCACTGGAAAACCATCGCGCCCGAAGACTTCGCGTAGCCGCTCCGAACACAAATACCGCCAGTTGTGCAGCCCGCCAGCCCGGTTGTGCAGCCCGCCAGCCGAGTTGTTCAGCCCGCCAGCCCGGTTGTACAGCTCGACAGCCCGGTTGTGCAGCCCGACAGCCCGGTTGTGCAGCGCGATATCCGAATAATTCGTCCGATAAGATGGGTTGTGCAGGACGCCAGACGGGTAATGCAGGCATCGAGAAACCGCAGGCACCACTACAGGCAGCGCATTCATCACCCACAGATACCGTATATCGGCACCGTGCGGGCCTCTGTGCGAAAAAGACAAAAAATCCTTGCAACCAGATGTGCTATATGTGACATAACACGCATTATGGCACGCGGACCTTCAGGCAGACTCGTTATCGAAATGGACCCCGGTCTCAAGCGCGACCTTCATTCCGCACTCGCGGCGGATGGAATCACGCTCAAAGACTGGTTTCTCAAGCACGCCTCCCAGTATGTCGCCGACCGCCGCCGCCCCACCATCGTCCAATACTCCGCAGACCTCGACGAGCCATCCGCCCGCGTCGCAGAAGAGCCACCCACCACCGAAACTCCACGACCATGACCACCAACACCCACACCGCCGGCCAGAAAGAGCGCCGCTTCCTCGATGCCCTGCGCGACCTCTTTGTCGGCGCAAAAGTGGATGGCCAGTCCGGCTACATCAATCTCATGCGCATCAAGGCTGGCTACTTCGAGCACGCCGTTCACCCCGCCCTCATGCGGGACATCGCCGACGCCCTCACCGCCTTCCCCCTCTTCCGCGAAGAGCTGTTCGATAAGCTCCACGCCTTCTTCTCCCGCTACTTCACAAAGTCCGGCTCCATCTGCTTTGCCTACACCCCGCAGCACATGAGCGTCTATGAGCGCGTCTATACCGACGAGCAGGACGTCGTCCTCTTTTGGAAGACCCACATGCTCTACTACGTGAAGACCGACCGCCTCTTCCGCGACCTCTCCGTGGAGGTGGACGGGCGGAAGTTCTTCTTCGACTGCACCGCCCTCACCCACAAAAAGGCCAACGAAAAACGCGAACTCGTCTTCGCCTTGGACAAGGTGGAGGGCGAGGGCACCATCCGCCTCCTCGTCTCCTACTCCGAGCGCGGGCGCATCACCAAGACCGACGACATCCTCAAGGCCCTCAAAAAGGCGAGCCACCCCGTAAAAGAAGCCACTTTCGAGAAGGCCACCCGCATCTTCGCCCGCCAGAGCGAGGTGGACTTTTTCATCAACAAAGACGCCCGCGGCTTCCTCTCCGAGCAGCTCGACCTGTGGATGTTTCAATACCTCTTCAAAGACGAGACGCAGTGGAGCGAGGCGCGCATCCGCCAGCTCCAGACCATTAAGAGCATCGCCCTCAAGCTCATCGCCTTCATCGCACAGTTTGAGGACGAACTCGTCCGCGTCTGGAACAAGCCCAAATTCGTCCGAGGCACCCACTACATCATCACCCTCGACCGCATCGCCGCCCGCGAAGGCGGCACCGCGCTCCTCGCCGAATTCCTCAAGCACGACGGGATGAAAGCGCAGCTCGCCGAATGGCAGGAACTCGGGATTGTGCCGGAAGGCTTTAAGCCTTCGGAAATGACGAATGACGGAATGACGAATGACGAAAAGCCGCCCAAACGCGGAAAAGCCGTCGCGGGAGCTTCGTCATTCGTCATTCGTCATTCGTCATTATCCCCCCACTGGCGCTCGCTCCCCCTCGATACTCTGCACTTCAAATCCCTCGAATTGCCCCTGCTCGCGCTCTTCGACGACCTCGATAACCAGCTCGATGGCCGCCTCATCAAGAGCGAAAACTATCAGGCGCTCAATACGCTCAAGGACAAGTTCAAGGGGCGGGTGAAGCTATTTTACATAGACCCGCCGTATAACACGGGCGAGGACGAGTTTGCCTATGTGGACAAATATCAGCGTTCGAGCTGGCTGAGTATGATGTCGGACCGGCTGGAGCTTGGCCGGGCGGCGCTGGCAAAGGACGGCGTGCTGCTTTCGAGCATCGGGAAGGAAGAGTTTGCGACTCTGAAACAAGTCGGGAACAAAGTGTTCGGAGAAGAGAATTGCCTCGCTGAACTGATCTGGGAAAAAGGGCGAAAAAACGATGCGAAATACTTCTCCGTGGGGCACGACTATTTGCTGTGCTATGCGAAGTCCAAAGCCGAGCTAGAAGCCCGCAAAACCGTCTGGCGCGAGGAGAAGCCGGGGGCGCGGGAAATCCTCGTGGAGTATCGGCGGCTCCGGGAGATTCATGGCGAAGAGCACGGCCTAATTCAGCACGGGATTCGGGCATTTTACGACAAGCTGCCGAAGGGGCATCTCGCGCTGAAATACCGCCGGTATAACCGAGTGGATGAGAACGGCATCTGGCGGGACAAAGACATCTCATGGCCGGGCGGAAAGGGACCGCGCTACGACATCATCAACCCCAAGACCAAGAAGGCTTGCGAGGTGCCGGAACGGGGATGGATTTACTCAACCGACGAAAAGTTCTGGCTCTACCACCAACATGGTTTCATTGAGTTCCGCAGCGGCGATGACGCGCAGAAACCGCCCATGCTCAAAAAGTATCTGAACTTCGTTTCGACATCATTCGACCCAAACTCCGACGAGCTTCCGCGAACGCCCGACGGTGAAAATGGCGACGAGGAAGAAGTCAGCGTCCAAGTGATGACAAGTGTCTGGCAGGCGTTTCAGCAACCGGCAGTCATGCGCCTGCGGAGATTGATGGGGCAAGACGTTTTCAAGAACCCAAAAGACCCCGTCGTGATCGCCCGACTCATCAAATACATCACCGACCCCGGTGCGCTGATTGGCGACTTTTTCTTGGGCAGCGGGACGACGGGGGAAGCGGTTATTTCTCTGATTCGGGATAACGGCGGCAGGAAGTTCTTATTCGTGGAAGCCGCAGACTATGTGGACACCATTATCCTCCCGCGCTTCAAGAAACTCGCGTGGTCCGACAAATGGGATGCGGGCAAGGCGCTGGAGTGCAACGGGGCCA
>JAYSTZ010000515.1:0-20718 GCA_043719365.1 Verrucomicrobiaceae bacterium
CGGCACCATGCTCCCTTATCGCGGCAGTGCAACGAAGCCCGACGAACTCACGCCCGAAGACATCCTGTCGCTCTGCGTCTATCGCGGCGGCCCGCAGGCGGTGCTGGAAACTTTCGTGCGCGGTCGCAGCGTATTTCGGTCGGCCGAGCCCGAATTGTTCTAGCTGAGCAACCGGTACCAGTTATCCCGGCGGCGTGGCTCGTAGCCGGCTTCGGTGATGAGTCGTTCGATATTTTCTTTGCTGAGCCGGAACGATGTGCCGGCGCTGGAGACGACGTTTTCTTCCATCATCACGCTGCCAAAATCGTTGGCTCCATACTTCAGCGCGATCTGCCCGATGCGCGGGCCTTGGGTGACCCACGAGCTTTGCAAGTTTTCGATATTATCGAGGAAGATACGGCTGAGCGCCTGCATCCGGAGATACTCGCTGCTGCCCACGGGCTCGGCGCGGAGCTTTGTGTGCTCGGGCTGGAACGTCCAGCAGATGAACGCGGTGAAGCCGCCGGTTTCGTCCTGCGTATCGCGGAGTCGCTGGAGATGTTCGATTCGATCTTCGACGGTTTCGACGTGGCCAAACATCATCGTGCAGCTTGAGTTCAGCCCCAGTTCGTGGGCGACGCGCATGACTTCGAGCCATTGGTCGCTCTTGCATTTGAGCGGCGCAATGCGGTCGCGGACGCTATCGACGAGGATTTCGCCGCCACCGCCGGGGATGCTGCCGAGCCCGGCTTCGATGAATTTTTTCAGCACTTCGCGGAGGGGCATGTTGAAGACGGTGGCAAAATGCTGGAACTCCGGCGGGCTGAATCCGTGGATGTTGATTTGGGGATATTTTTCGCGGATGTGCCGCAGCATGTTGAGGTAGTGGTCGATGCCGAGCTTCGGGTGATGCCCGCCCTGAAGGAGGATTTGCACGCCGCCGATGTCAGTGAGTTCGTCGAGTTTCTGATCGAGCTGCTCGTGGGTGAGCACGTAGTGGTCGTGGTCTTTTTCCGTCCGGTAAAACGCGCAGAACTTGCAGTAAACGTTGCAGACGTTTGTGTAGTTGATGTTGCGGTCCACGATGTAGGTGACGACGTCGCTCCGCTTGCCGCCGCGCCGGCGGTTGGCGAGCTCGCCGAGTTCTGCGAGCGGGAGATCGTAAAGGGCGCGCGCGTCCTCCGAAGAGATGCGCTCTCCGGCGATGACTTTGTCCACGATGGCTTCGTCGCATTCGGCTGTGATCATGTTCTGCATTAAAAGAGGAACGAGCGGCGGGGTAAAGTGTATGCTTTAAAACACTGCGGCGGGCGCTCAGCGATAAAAGACTTTCGCGAGGAAAAGCCCATCGGGTGGCGCGCAATAACTGGTCTTTTTTCCGCCCGCCAAAATGGACCGCAACCACGCAATATCGCCGCGCCCCTGCGCCACGCGGACGACGCTGCCAGTGAGCAGGCGCACCATTTTATAGAGGAAGCCTTCGCCCTCGAACGTCAATGTGACGAGCGGCCCACGCTTCGAGATGCGAATGCCGGTGACGGTGCGCACGGTGTCCTTTTCCACTTCGCCGCGATTTGCCGCGAAGCCCGCGAAATCGTGCTTCCCGACGAGCACAGCGGCGGCGGCGCGCAATTTGGCGAGGTCGAGCGGATAGGGGACCATCCACGCGCGGCCGATTTCCATGGGGTGCAAGTAGCGCTCGTTCCAGATGCGGTAGATGTAGCGTTTTCCCGTCGCCGAGTACCGCGCGTGAAAGCCTTCCTTTCCGCCGGGCATTCGTGTGACTCGGAGGATGCGAATCCCGGGCGGAAGGTTTGCATTCAGCGCGGACTGCCAGCGCGCGTTGGTGTGCTTTTGATCGGGCTCTTCAAAATGCGCGATCTGGCCGAGCGCGTGGACGCCTGCATCGGTGCGGCCGGAGCCGTGAATGCGAACGGGCGAGCCCACAATTTTCGCGAGCGCCGCTTCGATGTGGTCTTGGATTCCGGTGCCCTCGGCCTGGCTCTGCCATCCTGAAAACGGGCTGCCATCGTAGGCGATGAGCAACTTAATCCGCCGCACGTTCATGCCCCCAACATCGCCTGCGAATCCAGCCATCCCTGCAGGATGATCTGTGCCGCAGCCTGGTCGATAATGGCGCGGCTGGACTTCGCATTGTGGCCGGCCTCGTGGAGATTGCGCTGCGCTGCGACGCTGCTCAGCCGCTCGTCCCACATCCGCACTGCGATACCCGCTGCGCGCAGCTTGTCGGCAAATGCCCGCGCTTTTTCCGCTGCGGTGCCGGTGGTGTTGTCCATGTTCTTCGGGAGTCCGACAATGACGATGCCGGCGCTCTTATCCGCGACGATTTGGACGACGCGGGCAACGGGGTCGGTCTCCCTCACGTTGATGGTTTCAAGGGGGTGCGCGAGCATCCCTAGTTCATCCGACACCGCGACGCCCACACGGGCATCGCCAAAATCAATTCCCACAGCGCGAGTCATGCACCGCGCGATAGCGGAGCCGAGTAAGAACGGCAAGGTCGTTAAGGACGAAGCGATCGCGAACTGGCAAATGCAAAGGTATGGATTTGCAATAATTACTGACTTGAAAGGGTCTGAATAGTCACTCTAAGTAAAATTGCGAAGCGTGCAAAATGTCACCGAAGCCCAAGAGTTCACAAGGAACCATTCGAGCGAGTGCACTCAACGTAAAGCCCTTAACAACTATGCCGCCGATCCCAACACCAACGCCAACACCAACGCCGACGCCGACGCCAACGCCAACACCAACGCCGACGCCAACGCCAACGCCGACGCCGACACCAACGCCGACACCGACACCGACACCAACACCGACCCCAACGCCAACGCCGTCAACGTAGTTGGTGGGCAATCGGATTTTTGTCTCGGTCGCGTCTTACCGGGACCGAGACCTCGCGACCACGATTGCAGATCTCGTTGCGAACGCCTCGCGACCAGAGCGCCTCGTGATTGCTGTGCTTGAGCAGGACTCCGAACCGCTTTCACGGTCGGCATTTCCGCACGGAGTCACGCTGATTCATGATCACTGCAAGCCGGAGGAAAGCCTCGGCACTTGCTGGGCGCGTACGCAAATCCAGAAGCGGTTCGACGGCGAGGCATTCTATTTTCAACTCGACTCACACCACCGGTTTGCGCCGGGCTGGGACTCGGCGCTGCAATCGGAACTTGCGCGCTGCCCCTCGGGCTTGCCGGTGCTCAGCGGCTATCTACCGCCTTTTGCAGAAAAGGACGGTGCCGACTGGCGGGCGGACGACACCGGTGGCGCGCTGCATGCGTCGCATTTCGACCACGATGGGGTGCTGCACATTAAATCCCATCAAATCGCTGGCGACCCGACACAGCCACCGGTGCGCGGTCACTACGTCTCCGGGCATTTCATTTTTGCGCCGGGGGAATTCGTGAGGCGTGTTCCATACGACCCGGATTTCTACTTTACCGGCGAGGAAGTGAGCATGAGTGTGCGCGCATTCACCCACGGCTTCGATGTGTTTCACCCCCGGAAGGCTGTCGCGTGGCATCGATATGGACGCGAAGTCGCGCCCCGGCATTGGAATGATCATCCGGAAGGGTCGGCCAGTCCATGGACTGAGGCGCAGCGCAAGAGTGTCGCGAAATGGACGCGCCTCTTCGGACCTGCTCCGCATATTGCGGATGAGGACGGGCTTGGGTGGCGGCGTTCACTCGCGGACTTCGAGGCTTGGTCGGGCGTGGATTGTCACTGGCGGATCATTCACCCGTCGGCGCTCGCCGCCGCGCCGCCACCGTGCGGTGAGCCAAAAGCATGGGCGGTGGAAGCGGGGCAATTGCAATCCACCACGATAAAAGTGCCGATACCGGATCTGGCCGGGCAGCCGTTGGAGAGCGTTTACGTCGCTCTGAGAGATTCGACTCCGCAGGATGCCTTTGTGCTGCGAGTCGGAGCGGACGAATACGCTGCTCTCCGATCGCGGGGGCTGGAGGTGACGGTGCGCTATAAGTTAGCGCCGCTCTCGCTCGTGGTGCTGCCTTTTGCCGGTGGCAAATGGGGCGCCGCCCACGAGAAGAAAATGTCCGCTCAATAGATTGGCGTTGGGAGGCGGGCATTTGCTATGGCTTCGTTGGTGCAAAACATCACACAACTTCTCAGCGCGATAAACGCCGGTGACAACCAAGCCGGCGACGACTTGCTGCCGCTCGTTTATGATGAGCTGCGAAGGATGGCTGCTCTGAAGATGAAAGGCGAGCGGCCCGGCCACACCCTTCAGGCCACGGCTCTCGTCCACGAAGCGTGGCTGCGCCTGAGCGCCGAAGAAAGCGGACAATTTGAATGCCGCGCACATTTTTTCAGTGCCGCCGCGCAGGCGATGCGGCGCATCCTCGTGGACAGCGCGAGGCGTCGCGCGGCAGCGAGGCGCGGAGGCAATTCGGAGCATGTGGACGTGGACAGTGTGGAAATCCTCGCGCCATCGGGGACGGACGACGAGTTGCTTGCCGTCAATGATGCGCTGGACCTGCTCTCGGAAATCGATGCCCGAAAGGCGGAGGTCGTCAAAATGCGGTATTTCGGAGGGCTGACGTTTGAGGAACTAGCGCCCTTGCTGGAAATTTCCGTTCCCACGGCGCATCGCGATTGGGCGTATGCGAGGGCCTGGCTGCATCTGGAAATTTCAAATTCTCGAGGGAATTTGTAAAAAACTTTGCGCCGGGTGATAGGTTTTCTCGGGGTTCTGCGCATGTGTTGGTATGAAAGCCGGCGCTATGCCCGAAAAAAATTCGATCTCGGAGGAGGAAATCTTCCTGGTTGCTGCAGCGATGTCCTCGCAGGAGCGGGCTGCTTACGTGAATTCAGCGTGTGACGGTTACCCAACATTGAAGCAGCGTGTGGAGCGGCTGCTCAAATCGCACGAATCCGAAGGATTCATGGAGGAAGATGTATCGCCTTCGATTCAGGCGCGAATCGCGCGGCTGGTCCCCGAGGATGTGGGAGACAACATCGGGCCTTACCGTCTTCTTCAGGAGATCGGTCACGGTGGATTTGGAGTCGTGTGGATGGTGGAGCAATCGCATCCCGTCCGCCGCCGGGTGGCGCTGAAAATTGTGAAGCTGGGCATGGATACGAAGGAAGTCGTCGCCCGATTTGAGCAGGAACGCCAGGCACTCGCGGTGATGGATCATCCCAACATCGCACGGGTATTCGACGCCGGCGTCACACCGTCGGGGCGTCCTTATTTCGCAATGGAACTGGTGCGCGGAGTAAAGCTCACGGATTTCTGCGATCAGCACGATCTTTCAATGGTGGAGCGGCTCGAGTTGTTCATCCGCATTTGCCACGCCGTGCATCACGCGCACCAAAAGGGAATCATCCACCGGGATTTAAAGCCTTCGAATATTCTTGTGGGATTGGTGGACGGCGTGCCGATGCCAAAGATTATCGACTTTGGAGTGGCCAAGGCGACGCAATCGCGGATCGGCGAACACTCGCTCTACACCGAGATCGGCCAGATCATCGGAACGCCTCTCTACATGTCGCCCGAGCAGGCGGAGACCACCACGCTTGACATCGACACCCGTAGCGATGTGTACAGTCTCGGAGTCCTCCTTTATGAATTGCTGACCGGACACACGCCTTTCACGAGGGAACAGATGGAGCAGAACGGCGTGGAAGGTATCCGCAAGATCATCCGGGAACAAGAGCCCCAGCGCCCCTCGACAGCTCTGGCGACGATCGGGCGCGAGGCTCTCGCAGCCGTCGCGAAGCATCGCCACACCGAGGCCCCGCACCTCGTCGGCATCCTGAAGCGCGACCTCGACTGGATCGTCATGCGTGCGATCGAAAAAGACCGCGATCGGCGCTATGACTCCGCCACTGCACTGGCGGAGGACATCGAGCGGCATCTGCGTTCGGAGCCCGTCGTGGCCCGCCCGCCGACCATCGGATATCGCACGCGGCGGCTTGTCATGCGCAACAAGGGTGCATTCGTCACTGCGGCGATCGTGTCCATGGCTCTCGTGCTGGGTACGGGAGTGAGCGTATGGCAGGCCGTCCGGGCGAGTGAAAACGCCCGTCGCGCAAACCAAGCTCTCGCCGACCTCCGCGAGACGGCACCGGCCTTCGCCGCAATGGCGCGGGAACTGGCGGCCACGGAATCCTGGAGCGCCGCAATCGACAAACTCGACTACGCAATTCGGTTGCAACCCGGCGACGGATCGTTCCGCCTTTACCGCGCCGACTTATTCCAGGCTCAGGGCCGCCTCACGGAAGCGGCCGCTGATTATCGAGCTGCGCTGGATGCCGCGCCGGACAACCGCCGTGCCCGCAGGAACCTCGCGCTTTGTGAGAAGCTCCTCAGGCAACCGGTCCAGCCTGATGGCAGCCTCTCCCGCGAAACACTCGCGGAGCTTCTGAATGCTGTCTCAACCGAAAAGCGCCCCGCGGCAGAAACGATGCCCCTTGCCCGTCGTCTCGGGCGTGAAAACGAGTTCGCGGTCGCCCATTGGCAGGAGCGCCTTCGCAGCCTGCCCAACCCCACGGAAAAACCCATCGACGCCCGAATCGAGGCCCGCGCCGACGGCTTTCTTTCGCTCGACTTGCGCGGCACCGGCATTGCGGATTTGAGCCCGCTTAAAGGGATGCCGCTCGGCGAACTGAATCTCGCCGGCTGCAAATACGTGCGCGACGTTGAAGCCCTTCGCGACGCCCCCCTGCGGATCCTGAATCTCGAATCCACCGCAGTCACCGACCTTTCCCCGCTCGCGACGACGCGCGCACTTTACTCTCTCAATTTGAATCACACCCCGGCGTCCGACCTCGGTCCCCTCGCCGCACTGCCTTTGCGCTTGCTTTGGCTGGTGCATGGCGAGGTTCGCGACCTCACGCCACTCCGTGGTCTTCCGCTCGAGCATCTCGTGCTGGAGAACGCGCGTGGCGTGGGGTCGTTAGCCCCCCTCGCGGACCTGCCGCTCAAATTGCTCGATTGCTCCTACACGAACATCACCGATTTTTCTCCGCTGGCAAAACTGCCGCTCCGCCAGCTCTGGCTCCAGGGTACCACGGTCGGAAGTCTCGCTTTCCTTCGCGACGTTCCCCTCGAAACTCTCGTGCTCACCAAAGCGCGGGACGTCAACAATTACGCCGTCCTCTCCGAAGTCAAAACCCTCAAAGAGCTCGCCCTGCCCGAGGACCTCGCGAAGCTCCCGGACTCCGAGCTCGACGCGATCGAAGCTCTCCGCAACCACCCCGCGCTTCACCGCCTCAGCAGCCGACTCCCCGAGGGCGAAGTCCCCGCTGCCGCGAAATCCGTCGCGACATTCTGGGCCGCATGGGATGCCGACACCACATGGCAGCGCGCGCTCCGAAAAATGGGCATCAAGCCCAACATCGGCAAACGCCCCGACGGCACATGGTCCGTCATGACCCACAGCCAGCCGCTCTCGGACCTCACCGTTTTCAAAGGCGGCAACATCGGCCTCCTTGATGTCAGTTCGTGCAGCGAAATCTCCGACCTCAGCCCTGTCGCCGCGCTCCCTCTCAAAACCCTTCGCATCGCCAACACCAAAGTCACGGACCTCTCCCCGCTCAAGGGAACCAAGGTCGAAGATCTCTGGATTTCCAACACCGACATCACAGACCTCACCCCCCTCGCGAGCCTCCCTCTCCGCGCCCTCTACATGGATAAAAGCAAGGCACCCGTGGACTTCGCGCCCCTCGCCAACCTGGAAACGCTGGAGGAGATCATCCTCCCCGAACATCCTTCCTCCGTCGAAAAACTCCGCGCCCTCCCACGGTTGCGATACCTCTCCTTCACATTTGATTCCAAGACCTACCGGCCCTCCCGCACCGCTGCCGAATTTTGGGCCGAGTGGGACAGTTTCATCTGGCTCCCAAAACTCAAGGGGCTCGATTTCACCATCGCCCAACTCAGCAGCGGCACCACCGTTCTCGTGATCCGCGACCCTGCGTTTAGTGATCTCTCCGTTCTCACCGACTCAAAACTCAATGCTCTTGACCTCCGCGGCTCCGGAGTCACCGACCTGACTCCGCTTGCCGGAATGTCCACGCTTCGCAACCTCATCATCCCGAAGGATGCGGCAAACGTCACCGCTCTTCGAAAGAATCCGGCTATCGAGCGAATCTCAGCCACTGGAAATCAAAGGAAATACGAGCCCGCACAAACCGCCGAGGAATTCTGGCGTGAACAAGATGGGAACTGACGCGCAACCGTTTCGGCTACTTCTTGGCTTTCAGCGTGCGGACGGATGAGAAATTGGGAGCGGTTGTGCTCGGTGACGATGTTTAGACAGTCGAGCTGGGCGCGGGTCAACTGCGGTTTTTAGGGTCAAACGCGCGCCTCTTGGAAGACGGGCAATGGGGGACAAAGGACTGCCTATAATCCATTCTTCTGCCGAAATCACCCTCTCAACCCAAATGTGCCGCCGTCCGCCGGCAAAAAAAGAACGGCCCGCTGCATCACGCAACGGGCCGTTCTCACCAAACACCACCCAAAGGTGGAGAATTTTTCGCTATTTAGAAGCTGAGTGTCGCTTGCACGTAGCCGAAGTTGGCATCGCTTTGCGCGCCGGTGTCGCCGAGGTAGCTGCCTGCGAAGAAGTGGCTGGCACCGGCTTCGATGGTGAGTTCCTTGCGAGCCTGCCATGTCACAACGAGGTCAACTTCCGAGCCTGCGTAGCTGTCTGCATTGCGGGCGGCCGGGCTCAGCGGACGGACAGCGGTGGTTCCGTTGGCGCGGTACCAAACGTCGTTGGTGTCGGCCAGCCAGAAGGCGTGGTAGTCGAGGCGGGCGGTCACGTCTGTGCAGGGCTTCACTTTATAACTCACTGCGAGGTCGTGGACGTTCTGCCACGAGAAGGCGTCCATGAAGCCGTAGAACTTGTGGTTTGTCGGGAAGAGGTTTTGGAACGTCTCCACGTCGCCATCGGTCGGGTCTCCGTCACCAGTTGCGTAGTTATATTCAAGGCCGATGCGCGAATGGATCGGGCAGCCGGGGATCGTGTAGCCGGTACCGACATGGCCTGCGAATGCAGTGAGGTCGCGTCCGCCGACTTCGCCAAACTGAAATGCGAACTCCGCCTCCCAATCCCACGGGCTTGCGGCTGGAGCGGGGCACATCATGGCTTTGCCATCGTGCTTCATGCTCTTGCCGTCGTGCTGCATCGGTGCGGGTGCGGCGGGCTTGGATTTCAAGCGGGTGCCGAGCGTGAAGAAGTCCGTGTTTCCAGCTTGGTGGAGGTGCAGTGCGTAGAGGTCGGTATTCGCGCAGCTCAGGGCGCTGGTGTTGAAGTAGAGTCCGCTGAAGACTTGCTCGCGGTGTGTCTCGTTGCCGTTGAAGAGATCGCTCTGGTTATACTGGCCGCGATCGTGGGTGACGCGGGTGGCGGAGAATGCGTCGATGCTCCAGCCCTGGCCTTTGTAGGTGACCTTGACGGCGTCGAACACGTTGCCGAGGTTCAGCCAGTCGCCAGGGCCGATGAGGCGCTCGTCGCCGTAGCTGAGAACCTGGCGACCGATTTTGAATCCCCACTCGCCCATCGCGAGTTCGATGTAGGCCTGGCGGAGGTCAAACGAGTCGTCGCCATCCGCACCGAAGCGGCCGGGGATGTCAGCGCGGTCGCTGAGCCACTCGCGCGAGTCTTGCGCCTGGGCGTAGATTTTGAGCCAGTCTGTGGGCTGTACTCCGATTCCGAGGCGGAAGCGGTTGAGCACCCAGTTGTCGTCGTTGATGGTGCGGACGCCGCTGTTGAAGTCAAAGGCGTTGTCTTTGATCTCCCAGCGGACGCGGTCCTGCACATCCCAGGTGATGAGTTTGCGCTCGGCAGGCCGAGGCACCGGGGCCGGGGCGGGACCTGCGTGGAGCGATGTAGTGAGCACGGCGAAAATCGCCAGTGATAGTTTGTTGATCACAGAGTTCATCTTCATTAAAGGTTATAGGGGCCTCACGCGGGAGCGCAAGCCTGCGCGGAGAATTTCAATGCCGATTCGGAGGGTATTCCCGAGCGAGACGCCGGTGACCTTCTGTTCTCCGGCCATGCGGGGGCGCTCACTTACGGATATTTGGGTAACACGGGAGGCGAGCCGAGGGGCAAGGATCTGCGGTTCGATCGTCCATCCCCACGTTATTTCGCGCGGGGCGATTTTTTCGAAAAGGTTGCGGTCAATCAGGCGGTAGGGGCCGAGATCGTAGTAGGGGCAGCCCGTGAGGATGGCGGCCCACACTCCAAGGATGGTAGTGCAGCAGGCGCGAACAATCCCAAGTTTGGCCCAATTTGCGAGGATTCCTGTGCGTTGTCCGATTACGAGCTGCGCTCCGTTTCGCCACGCTTCAATCAAGCGCGGTAGCTCGGCGGGATCATTTGCGCCGTCGCCAGCCATAAAGATATAGGCCGACGGCGCGACACCGGAAACGCCGACTGCACGAATCGCGGCCAAGCATCCGTGACCGTAGCCAGATACGGGTGTTTCACCGATAATTACACCGCGACTTTCGGCGATGTCTCTGGTTTGGTCCCGGCATCCGTTGAGACCGACAGCGACGATGGCGTTCCACTGACGGGCGTGGGGAAGGAGTTCATCGAGCATGAGGCCCAAAGCGGCTTCTTCATCACGGACTGGAATAATGATCGCGAGGCAGGGAATTGACGACATTGGGTTACGGTGAGAGCGAACGCCGCACGCGCTGGCTTTGATAAAAAACGGCCCGCTGCATCACGCAACGGGCCGTTCTGACCAAACACCACCTTTCGGCGGAGAGTATTATTGCCTGCGCAGTTTGTTAGTCCTCGCCCTTGCGGATGGTGCCGTTGATGAACTTCAGTGACTTGGCCCAAACAGCTTTGCCGACATCGCTGCCCAGCTTCCGTCCTCCCAAGTCGCCAAGTGCGAAATGGATGCCCCCGTAACGGCGCGACATGCCAGCTTCAGCAGCCGCTGCGGAGAAAGTCTTCCACGTGAGCACAACGGCGGCGGTCGGTGCGATGCCCGGTTTGACCTTGGACGAGAATGCGGCGATGGTAGCCGTGCCGTTAAAGGTATCGCTCTTGGTGTATTGCTTCAGCACATACGCGCTTGCCGCGCTGAATGCGGAGTGGCCGCTCGTATGCTCGCCAAACGGCGGTGTGATGAAGCCGCCGGGCTGCCACGGAGTCCAGTCCGATCCCTTGATCGTTCCACCGTCATAGTGAGCGATGTCCTGGGTTCCGAATAGGAAGCGGATGGCAGCGATGGGACGCTCGCTGTCGTAAAAGCGCTTGGCTTCCCAAGTGGCGATTCCCGCGTCATTCACGGCATTCCCGAGGACAAAGAAAAGCTTCGCGTCATCATCCACTCCGTAGGCCTTGTCGTGCGAAACGGTTTTTGCAAAGAGCTGCCAGTGGCCGGGAGGCGTTTCGCTGGCCGGGCCGTCTGCCCAGTATTCGGAAATCGCCTTTTTACGATCATCGAGTGCTGCCGTTTCTTTCACGATTGCGAGAGCCTGTGCGCGGTATGTGCCGGAGGGATGTTTGGCTGGCTTGCCTGGGCGGAATTTCCCGGAGTACGGGAGAGCGAAGGCTTGCACATTCCCCCAATGCGGAACAAGGAAGCCGGGCGTTGCGCCAGTCGAGAAGGTAATCGGCTGCCAGCGATTCGGGTCGGTAGTCGTGTTCACTGCGTTTGCAGTCAGGACGAGCGGCGTGGTGTTCACGGGGGCGTAGGCGGTGTAGTCGCTGTAAGCCGTCCCAGCGATGCTGTAGTCTCCCGTTTGGTTTGCACCATCATAGCGGCGGTCGGCGATGACCGCTGCGGAGCACACATTGCCAAGCCCAGCGGGGTCGTTGATTGTCGTGATCGTGACCGCAGGATCGTAGGTCAGCGTGGCCATCAGAGGATCAAAGACCGTGGCGACTTGCGTTGGGAAGAGATTTGAAAGCGTGCGATAGGCCGCGTAACTGATCGCTTTGTTCTTATTGTCCAAAGTGCGTTCGACCTCCGGGCGACGGAGCGTGCCGAAGAACTGGGTCCCAACCGCTTTGGAATCATAGCACGCCCATGCATCAAAGGTGGCTGTGTGAACGATTGCGGCCGCGCGTGCTGTTTGTGGCGGGCCGAATTTCACATTGCGGACGGCGGTGAGGAACGCGTCGTTCCATTGGGTGACGACTGAGTCAGCGATGGCGCTGGAAACCAGCGAGATGGATATAATGGAGATGAAGGTGTTGTGAAGGATGTGTTTCATGGAGTGATGGATTTTCGAGGAGGCTCTCATTTCGCACGATCCCTTCGTATTGGGAAGGGTCGTTCCGCCAAAGCACGGTTTGAGGGGACAAACTGCCGAATCGGTGTGACGAAATGTAATCGCAAGGGCTGGTCAAGCCCTCCAAAGGCTGTGAACATGAGGCCCTATGATTCACGGTGTCATCCTGCATTTGGCTGGTGCGGCTAGTTGCCTAGCGTTTTCGCTTCTTGCCTGGGCTACGCATGGTGAGGAGCCGGTGCGGCTTGGCGTGTTGTGGGCGGTGCTCGCCGTGGCTTGGGTGGCGCTATTTGCAGGATGGTATTGCGCCGGCAAGGATTCGGCGCGGGCCGTGTGGGTGTGGGCGATCGCGCTTCGGCTTTGCGGACTGGTGGGAGCTCCAGTGCTGGAGGATGATTGGGCGCGGTATCTGTGGGATGGGAGAGAGCTACTGCGAACGGGGAATCCATATGCGCATGCGCCGTCGGAGTTCTTCCGCGACGAGTCGGTGCCCGAGGAATTCCAGCGTGTGCTGGATCAAATCAATCATCCGGATTTACCGACGATTTACGGCCCGGTGTGTGAAACTGTTTTCGCTTTGGGCGCGGCGGTTGCCCCTGCAAAGCTGTGGCCGGTGAAGCTTCTGCTTGTAGCGGCCGACTTGGCGGTCCTCGCGTTGATCCTCCGGCTGGCGGGAACACGGCGCGCGATGCTCTGGGGATGGTGTCCGCTGGTGGTGCAGGAGGTTTCCTTTACAGCGCATCCCGATGTATTGTGGGTGCTTGGCGTTGTTGCGGCTCTCTGGTGTGTTGAGACGCTGCGGCTACGGTGGGCTGCGGCGGCACTGGGTTTGGCGATCGCTGCGAAGGTGTTTGCGATCGTGGTCGTGCCTTTTGTTGCGATGCGCCTACCTTGGCGGCACCGGATTCTTGCGGCGCTGGTTGCGGTCGCAGCGTATGCACCGTTTTGGTTGCAAGGGAGCGGTGCGGACTTGGCCGCACTCCGGGCGATGGCAGGCACGGGCTGGGAGTTTAATTCCCCTGTCGCAGCTCCACTTGGCGCTTTCCTGGGTGCTGAGAAAGCGAGAGTGGTCTTGCTGGGAATACTCTGCCTCGGATGGGCGTTTCTTTTTATTCGCTGGCATTTCCGGCGAGGGCACGCGCCGTTTATTTCCGCATTTTCGCTCTTTTTAGCGTGTAGCTCTGTAGTAAATCCGTGGTACCTTGTCCCTCTCGCAGCCTTTCTTGCGCTGAGTACAGCAACGCGCCCGGCGGTGGCCTGCGTCGCAGCTCTGGCGATTGTTTCGCTGAGCTACGCGCACGGGCTCTACGTGCCGGGCGCGGGCTTGGGTGCTTACGAACTGGCGGCTTGGGTCCGGCCTGCGGAAGTCACCGTTATATTACTTGGAATAGCCGCGGACTGTTTTGCCCTGCGAAGGTGCCGGGGCACCGGGGCCAAATGGGATGCTGATTGATGCACCGAACATGTCTTTATCGCCCGTGTTCTGGCCATCCAGCGTACGCCCGTAGGACAGCGAGTAGTTTCGCCCTCCATTATCCTGGTAAGTGAGGCTGGTTTCGAGGGTTTGATTGATCTCCTTCACCTGTGGGAAGCCGAACGCGGTCCCAAAGCCGGGCGCGCCGATGTCCGGGCCGCTCTGGCCTTTGGTGTGGCGGTAGCCAGCGGAGAGGACGAATGAACCTGCGCGCGCCCAGAAGCCCGATGCGAAGAAAAAGTCATCCGGCACATCATTGTCGCGCCAGCGGTATCCGACGTCGCCGTAGTATCCCAGCCAGTCGCATATCTGCTTTCCTACGATTAACGATACTTCCGCTCCATTTGCGCCGTCTCCAGCGGAGAATGGAAACGCCTCATCGTAAGTCCCGGCGATGATTCCGCCTGCGCGCACGGTGAGTGTCGGGAGCCAATCGTGCTCGTCCACCAGCTTGAAGCGCACACCAAAACTGGTGTCGTTAAAGCCGTCATCTGTGAGATCATTGATTGGTCCGCCGCGAAACCGTGCCCAAGTCCAGCCGATTGTAGCATCCACTGCGATGCGGTCGGTGACCCCGTATTCAATCGTGAACGTTGCGCCCTGTTGGTTCTGCTCTTTGAAGCCAGTGGCCGCACTCAGCGGGATCTTTGTCTTGCCGACATAAAAATCGTCGTAAGTCTGGAACTGGTAGCCGAGCGAGAATACCGCCTGGCCCTGCTGTGGCAGATAGGCGGAGAGTTGTGCGTGCGCCGCAGCGGAGCTGAGGACGAGCGCAGGAATTATAATCCGAGTGATGATGTTCATAGATGATTTAGTGGCGTTTTGAGATGAAGTATTCGACGGCGGAGAGCTGCGTTTCGCTGAGGCGACCGGCGAGCGCGGGCAGGCCTGCACCGGATTTTCCGGAGTTTGCGGCTGCCGCTGCGAGGCGGGGCTTTTGAGCCCTGGCCGACGCGGCGTTTGCTACGGTCAAAGGCGCTTTACCGTTGAAGACTGCCTTGCCGAGTTCGTACTTGGCGGAGTCGAAAGCTTCCGCTGGGCTCGTTTGCGGCGGGAGCTGTGGTCTAATCGGGCTGAAGCCAGATGCGAAAGCGCCCTGTGTGCAAAGCACAAAGGCCGCTGCGGCTGTGGTGATGTGTTTAGTCATGTATGATTATGGTTTTGGTGTTTGCGGGGGGAAATTGCTCAGTCGCGCACCTTGGCAGTGCCGTTGAAAAATTCTTGATACTTCGGCCAGCTCCACAAGGCAAGCTCGCGGCCGACTTTCAAGCCTACATTATTGTCGATCGGGATATGGTAGCCGCCCATCGCGCGGGATTGCGCGGCCATTTCGGCGACGCCGCTCCACGTCGGCATTTCCACAGTCATCATCTCGCCGCCGTTCTTTTCCGTCAGCTCGCAGTGCCTGCGGCGCTCTGCAAATCCGTATTTGTCGGAGCCCGTAAAGAGCTCGATCACCTTGGCGCACGCACCGCTCACGGTGGCATGGCCGCTGGTGTATCCGGGGAATGGCGGAGTGATGAAGACCTCCGGCGAATACGGATGCCAATCCTCGCCGTTCATCTCCTTCGTTCCACCTTCAGGGCCGGCCCAGCCTGTGATTTTCTGGCCTTTGTAGAAGTGGTGGATGAGCGTCCACGGGCGCGACGAATCATACACGCGCTTCGTCTCCCAGCAGGAGATGAAGGCATCGAACGCCGCATTCGCCACGGCGAAATAGAGCTGCACATCCTTGTCGATGTCCTGCTTGTCGCGGCGCGATACGTCTTGCGCGAAGCGAAGCCAATGCCCGCTCTGCCCCGTGCTGCGCGGGCCGTCGCGCATGAACTCGACGATCGCTTTTTGCTCGTTCGTGAGCTTGGCATTGTAGTCCAACACTTGGTCGGTTTCCTTCTTCAGCGTCTCGGCATCTTTCGTGATCAATGGCGGCGGACCCGGGCGGAACTGCGCGCTGTTTTCGAGGGCGAATGGCTTCACGCGATACCAGTGCGGCGTGAGGAAGCCGGGGGTGACCTTCGTGCCGTCGGGCTTTGTAAAAGTGATGGGCTGCCAGTGGTCGGGGTCGTTGATTTTATCCGGCGTATTGACTGGAGCGTAGAACGTGTAGTCCGAGTAAGGCTTTGCGCCGACAGTTCCGGCTTCTTCGCCAAACTGGTTCGACCCATCGTGGCGGCGGTATTCGATGACCGCAGCCGCTGCAAGTTGGCCGACGCCCTCGGGCTTCTTTGGGTCCTTGGAGATAATCGATGGATCGAAGCCAAGCTTCTTCATCTCGCCCTCGAGGTATTCCTCCGACTCGGGGTAAACAAACATCAGCGCGTGATGGCTGGCGTAGGCGATGGCCTTTTGTTTATTGGCGAGCGTGTGCTCCTTTTTGGGACGGCGGAGCGTGGTGCCCAGCCGTGTGCCCACCGCTTTTTCGTCGTACGCGGCCCAGGCGTCGAAGACGGAGGTGGCCCAGATTGCCATCTGGCGGGAGAGCACAGTAGGCCGTGCATTATAGCGGTCCACATCCTTCGCTGCGGCCTCCTCGCAAATATCGAGGAGCGCGTAAGCAAGGGAGACGGTGTCCTTTTTATTGGCGTGAAGGAATTTGTGTAGCGGCTTGCCGTCGGGCGTAGTGTCGGGAGCGGCGGGTTTTTCCCCCGCAGGTGCTGCTGGTTTGTCTTGTGCAAAACCAGACGGCAGGACGGAAATGAGCAGCGCGATGCTTGCGACGAATGGATTAGGGCTCATAGGAAGTTGAAAGTTCGGAGAGATGTTCACTGCCAGGATACGTTTCGCGCTGCAAACCGCAACTCGTTTTGTACGAAGGCCCGTTTTTACAGGACGAACCGCGAGTTTCACTGGCTCAACGAGCGAAGCCAGCGCACTTAACAAGACGCCCCATCTCGCAACGCTGAAGTCCAGGCCGGGCGGGATACTTTGCATCGGGGACCTTCGCCCACACGGTGCGCCTTTCTTGTTCACGCAAGCATCTGCTGGTGCGGCTGACCGGCTGCAGGCTGCTGCTCGATTGTGTCGTTCCACTTCCAGCGCGGGTCGTGGACGTAGCGGAGGCTTTCCTCGGTGGTGAGGCCCTGGTTGGCAATGGCCCGCTGGTTGGCGAGGTGGCTTTGCCAGATGCGCTGCTCTTCCGGAGAGGTCTGGTAGCTGCGCCGCCACGGGACGCGCATGCCGAGGAGCATGACGAGGTAGCCTTCGATGCCGAAGTCGTTTTCGGGGCCGTTGGGGAGGTTGTAGCGGAGGAGTCCGGTGGGGCCGTTTTGGTGATACATCTCCATCATCTCGTCGAGCGGGCTGATGTCGGTCTCGGCGCGTGCGTGCTGCCAGAACGGGGTGTCGAGGCGGGTGTTGAACTTGTAGTGAAAGGCGAGGAAGTCGCGGATGTTATCCCACTGGCGGGTGAGGTGCTTGTTGGCGAAGCGACGCATGGCGGGGCCGAGCTCCATGCCGCTATGACTGAGCGATTTTACGATAGTCTCGCATTGGGAGCAGATGACCATGAGGGCGCTGGCTTCGAGGGGCTCGACAAAGCCGCTTGCGTTGCCCACGGCGACCACGTTCTCGCGCCAAAGTTCGCGGTAGTTGCCGGAGCGGAATTTGACGACGCGGGGCGCGCGGTTGATGCGGGGGTTTTTCCGCATGAACTCGGCGCACGCCTCATCGTCGGTGATGTGCGCGGAGCTGTAAACGTAGCCGCGATTGATGATTTCTTCGTGCTCGATCTGCCACGCCCATCCGGCATCCATGGTCTCGGCGGTGGTGAACGGGAGGATGGGTTCGTCGGGCCGGCGGTCCCAGCCGGCGACGATGGCGCGGTCGCAAAAAAGGGCGTTGTCGTAGCTCTGGTAGGGGGTCTCCAGAGCTTTGCCAAGGAGCTCGGAGCGGAAGCCGCTGGCATCGACAAAAAGGTCGGCCTCCAGGCGGCGACCGTCTTCGAGGCAGAGGGCGGCGATGCCCTGCGGCCCGCGCTCGGCGTTGCGAACGGTGGCGTCGGTAAACTCGACGCCGGCATCGCGGGCGACTTTTTCGAGGACTTCGACGAGGAGGGTGTTTTCGAGGTGGAAGCCGTGCCACGGCTGGACGTCCGGCGCGCCGTTTTTCTGGCGTGGCCAGGCGAGGTCGCGGTTCATGAGCGCGGAGGCGATGTGGACATCGCGAAACTCATTCTCGCAGTAGTAACCATTCGGGCGCGGGAGGTCGGGGAGGCCGGAGTCGAGCTGGGGGCAGAAGGTATAGTCGAACCGCTCGCGCGGGCCCCAGAGGAAGCGGATGCCGAGCTTCCAGACGGGCCGGGCGTGTTTATAAAACACAGCGCGGCGCAGCCCGAGGAAGTCGAATAGATGGCGGCTAAATCCCGGTGTGGTGCCTTCGCCAACGCCGATGACGCCGATCTCCTTGCTCCGCACGACACGGACGCCGAGCTGAGGGAGCTTTGCCTTTATGGAAATGGCGGCGAGCAAGCCAGCGCTGCCGCCACCGAGGACGATGATGTCTTTTACCTGAGTCATGCCGAACCGTCGCCAGCGCGATGGGAATCCGCAATTAACATAGTGTGAACTCCCGAAGACGATTCACAAACCGGCACAGGGCAGGGACCAGCGCCGGAGTGACGGGAGGCGATAATTTCGCGGAATGAAACGCAGGGTGCGGGGCTTCGTGAATCCGCTGCCCGAGGATCGACGATGTGATTCTGTGTTTGACGGCGCAGCGATTTTGGTCTTTCGGTGTCACGCCATGAAGCTCCTAAACTTACTCGCCGCCCTCCTTCTCACCACGACACTCCAAGCCGCCGATGACATCATCTGGCACGTCAAAGCCGTCCATCCCGAGGGCCGGCTCATCGATGTGAAAGCGGTCGATGCGGAGGGGAAACTCCACGCAGTAAAAGCAATCCAGACCGAGGGAAATGCGCACCTCCTCGACATCAAGGCTCTCGTGGGCGATGCGAAACTCCCGGTGAAGATTCTCGTGAGCGATGACAAACTGCAACCCGTGAAAGCCGTGGCCGCGGACGGCAAGATTCTCGGAATCAAAGCCGTTTTGCCCGACGGCACGAAGCTCGACGTGAAAGGTGTGTCGTCCGCCGGCAGCATCATCAACATAAAAGCCATCGCAGCCGACGGGACGAACTACGGCGTCAAAGCCATCTCGCCCGACGGGCATCTTTACGACGTGAAAGGCATCAAGCTCGGTGCCGACAAAGTCGAGGGCAAGGTGAACGGCGTGGAATTCGCAGCCCACGTGAAAGCACTGCCCCAGGCAGCCGGCGCGAAGTAATATCGAAAGCCCGGTCGCCGAACGATCGTGGTTTAGCCCGAAAGAAAGAACGGCCCGCTGCATCGCGCAACGGGCCGTTCTCACCAAACACCACCATTCGGTGGAGATTTTCTAGCTATTAAAAGCTGAACCGGAGGCCGGAGTTCCACGACCAGCCGTCGTAGCGACCGCCATCGTTCGCGGAGTCCTGCATCGTGGTGTACGCCCATCCAGTCTGAAGCTTCAACTTGTGGCCGCAGATGTAGTAGTTCAGGCCGGCATAGATTTCGTCGTATTCGTCGCCACGTCCGCCGACCAGCGTGTTCTGATAGCGGTTATTGAGGCGCAGACCATTCGCATCCTGGCTCTGCATGTGGGTGTAGCGGGCGACAACCTGAAGTTTGTCGGTGATATTGTAGAACGGCATGATGTCCGCGCCCCATGCGTCGCTCTGTCCACCGTATCCGGTGGTGCCGACGATCTGGCTGTGGACGCCCCAGTTGCCTTGCTCATAGAGGAACACGAGCGCCCCCATGTTTTCGTTCTGGCGGACGTTGTTGCTCTGCGCGTCGGGCTGGTTGTAAACGTAGTCAAACCGGAGGAGCGCCTTCTTTGCGCCGAGATTCGGAGCGAAGTCAAAGCCGAAGCTGGCGAGCCCAAAGTATCCGCCCGCGAAGTTGCCGAACTCCTTGTTGTTCTCGGCAGAAGCGACACCGAGGTTGTAGCTCCATTGGCCGGACTTTCCGGTGGCGAGGATGCTGGTGAAATACTCAATCGGCTGGCCGAGGTTGTAGTAGATGTTTGAGCGCTCGAGCGTGATGAGTTCATTGGTCGAGCCTGCGCCGTCCATCGTCATCGGCATGTTGCCTTTACCAATGCGGAGCTTGAAGTTGTCGCTCGGCTTCCACGTGATGTTCGCGTGGTTGATGAGGGAGTAGGCTGGATTGTCGTTCTGAAGATCGAAGGACATCTCGTATTTGAACTCGAAATGGTCCGCGAATTTGCCCGTCAAACCGATACGGGTGCGGCGGGTGACCCAGTCGGAATCATGGCCGGCGGCGGAGTCGTTGTTGTATTGGTCGAGGTGCAAGCGGCCAATGAGGCGCAGTTCCTGAATGAACGTGTCCTTGTTCTTGTAAAACGTCGGGATTTCCCAGAGCGACTTGCACCAGTCGTCGGTGACTGGAACGGTCGTCTTCGAAGGAGCGACGGTGTTGTTTCCGGCAATCGCGGTTGCGGCTGCGAGTGAAAGGAGGAGTGATGTTTTCAGCATGATTTTTTGTCTTGGGTTTCTGTGTGTGGTGAGTGCGAGAATAGTGTCGCGTTCGTGTGCAGACTTGCGGACGATTGTTACGATCGTGCGACTGGAATGCGACGCTGACGTGAAATATCGCCGATTTGAAGGCATATTTACGGAGAAAATAAGACGTCGCGGAAAAAACTCCGTGCTCGAAATGTCCGCCGCGAGTCGGTAGCCACGCTCCCGATGAATCAAACCGATGCCCGAAGCCTCCAAGCGCGAGGAGGCACCTCGCTGGTGTTTCGCTTTAGTGCGACGGCATCGATCGTGGTCGTCGTGGCGATGGCGGTGCTCGGGTGGTTTAATTTTCAGGGCAGCAAAAAGCACATCACCGAAACGTGGCGGCGCACGCTGGACCACGAACGACAGGTAGTCGCGCTGAAGTTCCAGGCACTGGCGGGCGATGTCGCGCGCGATTCGTTGGTGCTCGCGCGCTCGCAACCGGTGGTCGATTTT
>JAYSTZ010000516.1:0-7799 GCA_043719365.1 Verrucomicrobiaceae bacterium
ACGTGCAGGAGCCTTTGCGGTGGCCTTTGCGAAAGGACGAGGGGAAACTGGACAGGCTGGAAGCCCATCCCACTCTGACAGCCTAGAAGGCTGTCCTACAACCGTCGCGCGTCGCGCTTCCATTCCACTTTTAATCACACCCGTTAGACTTTCAGTAAACCATTGCTCCCGCCGCTCCGTTCCGCTTTCCCTCACACCCGATGAAACCAACCGTCATTGCTCTCGCCACAATCGCCGCCTTTCTCCAGCGCGTCTTCGCCGAAGACTACAAGCCTGCGCCGGAGCTCACCGAGGTGCCCGGCGTGCCTAAAGGCGAGGTGTTGAAATTCACACTCTCCGACTCGAAAATATTCCCCGGCACCACGCGAAATGTGACGGTGTATATTCCAAAGCAATACGACCCCGCGAAACCTGCATGTGTGTGGGTGAATCAGGACGGGATGCAGCACAAAGCGTCCACGGTTTTTGACAACCTGATCGCAAAGGGCGAAATGCCCGTGACCATCTACATCGCGGCGTCGCCCGGCGTCTTGAAAGCGCTCGATGGCAAGGCTGCGCTGGATCGTTTCAACCGCAGCTTTGAATACGACGGCCTTGGCGATGCTTACGCTCGTTTTGTGCTCTCGGAATTGCTCCCATTCGTGGAGCAGCAAAAGACCGGCGATGGACGCGCCATCGTGCTGAGCAAGGACGGCAACGACCGCTGCATCGGGGGATCGTCGAGCGGCGCTGTCTGCGCGTTCATCGCAGCATGGGAAAAGCCAACGGAGTTTCGCCGCGTATTCTCGACCATCGGAACGTATGTCGGTCTGCGAGGTGCCGACGGGCTCGCCATGCTTGTGCGGAAGTATGAGCCAAAAGGGCTGCGCGTATTTCTACAGGACGGTGATCGCGACCAAAACATCTACGGCGGCGATTGGTGGATGGCGAATCAGACCATGGAGCGCGCGCTCGCATTTGCCGGCTATGAAGTGAATCACGCGTGGGGAACCGAGGGACACAACAGCAAGCAGGGCGATGCGATTTTCCCAGATGCCGTCCGGTGGATTTGGAAGGACTGGCCAGCCGCGCCGAAGGTCGGCGACTCAAAGAACACCATGCTAAACGAAATCATCCTGCCCAGCGAAGCATGGCAGCTCGTCGGTGAAGGCTACAATCAAGCTTCTGGCATCATCGCAAACTCAACAGGTGAAGTGTTCTTTCACGCCTTTGGTCAAACGAATACGGGCACTCTCGCTTATGCCCCTGGGACAGCAGAGGCACGGTTTGGGAACAGATTCAGCAAAGACACATTCAAAGTCGTCGGCAACGCGGCACCGGAAAAAATAAAGCCGTTCTGGACTCCCGCTGTATTTGGCCCTGAAGACCGTTTGTTTTCTATTGCGAGTACTCTTTCCGAGTGGGGAAAAGACGGCGAGCGCTCAGAAATTCTAAATTTTATTCAGGTCGCTGGCGGGAAATCCATGTATCAGCAGGCTTTCAGCAACATCATCGCTCTTACTAGCGGAGCGATGTATGCGACCCAGTTGGCACCGCAGGGAAAGGAATACGGCCTCGTCTGGTATGTCCCTCCAGTCCCAAGACAACCGCAACTGCCCCCAGCACAAGATGGACTTTTCCGCATTCGCACTTCGCCGAGAATACAACCCGTCAAAGTCGTAGAATCCGGCGTAAAATTGCCAGGCGGAATCGCGACATCGCCCGACCAGACGTTGCTTTACGTATCGGACACGAAATCACACTGGATATACTCTTACCAGATTCAGCCCGATGGAACGCTCGCTCACGGACAGCGCTATTTCCACATTCACCGACCCGACGACGCAGATGACTCCGGGGCAGAAGGCCTTGCGGTGGACCGCGATGGGCGGCTCTACGTGGCCACGCGCATGGGCGTCCAGGTCTGCGATCAAGCGGGCCGCGTGAACTGCATCATCCCCACGCCGAATGGCGAAGTGAGTAACGTGGCCTTTGGTGGACCTCAATTCGACACGCTCTACGCGACCTGCGGAGACAAAGTATTCCGCCGCAAAGTGAAGACGAAGGGCGCACCGAGTTTCCTACTGCCCCTGAAGCCTGCCGGGCCGCGGCTGTAAGCCCGTTTTGGGTCATGTCTGTCAAATAGCCCTCATTTTCGCGAAATTTTTTTGCCATTGCGCCGGTGATAATTGTCTTTTTCGCATTACCGATTCCAAAAGATCGCGCTTGAGGTTCGGGTAGGGTATCACCCTATTTTACGCGAGACTCACAGATGGTTCTCTCCGAACCATGAAGCACGAAAGAAAAAGAAAACTTTTTTATCTTTTACTTGCACAGGAGCGATTTCTCATTAATCTTACATCATTGAATAACTCATCGAATCGAAACCTTGGCACGACGCCTGCTTAACAACAATCTGTCTCACAAAGAAACCCGACAACTCACTAATCCAACAAAATGAATAAGAACCTCAAAACATCGAAACACTCCCTCACACTTGGCGACCTCGTCCTCGCGGTCAGCGGCTCCAGCCGCAACTTCGCCGAAACTGCAGCCGCCGTCGCCGACCTCCTCGAAACGGGCCGTGTCCGCCTGACCAATAACGGCCGCCAAATCCGCGCTCGGATCGCCTAAGACTCGCCAATCCAAACCTCAAAACATTCTCACCATGAAAAAGTCACTTAAAACAGTCAGCCGCAACCTCACTCTCGGTGACCTCATCGTCGCTGTCAGCTCCACCAGCCGCAACAACCGCGAGACACTCGCCGCCATGACCGATCTTCTCGAAAGCGGTCGCGTCCGCTTGCAATCCGGCCAAAAAACCGTCCGCGCTCGCGTGTTCTAAGAAAAGACGCGCCCAATCGAGCATTACCGCGTTCGTTTGGCCTGGGCCCCATCGAACGAGCAGACACGCTCAAAAACTTTCCAAAACCCCGCCGGCGACAAAGCAAAGTTCCGGCGGGGTAAGTTTTGTACTGATGGCACCCTCGAAAATCCTCCCACGCACACCGTCGGCTCGTCCGCCCGAAAGCGTTTTGCCCCCAAGGAGGGGTGCCGTCTCCTAAGCATTACCCACAAGTTGGCAGGTCGCGCAGAGCCGAAAAAGCAAACGCACCTCGGGGGGGGCGAAAGTAGTCATCAGCAGAGAGTGTCTCGAAGTTCACGGGCAGCGTCTCTCTGCGAAGCGTTCCCGGCTTTTCTTCACAACGATTCTGCCGACTAAAGTCGTGGACTACATTCGTTTTCCGCAATTCGTGCATCCTCTCGCCCAGCGGCGCTTGACTCTGTTGTTTCTCGCTCTCCCTCTGTGCTTGGTCCATTTTTCTCCGGTCCTTCAACTTGTGGGTAATGCTCAGGCCGTCTCGGCCCCTGAGACGCGAAGCGTCCCAACGCTTTTAGGGAACCACTTCGTAGCTCACCGCATTGGTTCACTGTAGCAATCCCGCCCATCGTGCAAATACGGTTTGAGCCAGCGGCTCAATTCGCGGCAATTCCCGAGCACCGGTTTCGATGAATTCGCCACCATCCACTCCGAACTTCGCCAAGTCACGGGCATCAGGGATGACCATTGCTTTGAGCGTCGGCATGTCGATTTCGAGGTGAAACTGAAAGCCATAAAGATTGCCGATTCGGAAAAGCTGATTTGGCGTGATCGCGGAGGACGCAAGCAACGTCGCATCCGGCGGTAAAGCGAACGTATCGCCGTGCCATTGCACCGGACGGAATACGTCCGGGCAACCTTTCCAAAGCGGGTCGCTGGCCGCAGCGGGGGCGAGCGTGACATCGAAAAAACCGATCTCCTTCTCACGGTTCGCGAACACTTTCCCACCAAGTGCCTCCGCGATGAGTTGGGCTCCCAGACACATCCCGAGCACCGGTTTCCCTTCCGCACGGGCGGATTTCACAAGGCCGATGCAGTCGTTCAGCCAAGGATACTTCCCAGCTTCATAGACGCTGATTCCGCCCCCGCCGATTGCAGCGCCAGCGTAGCCAGCGAGCGTCGGCGGGATTGCACCTCCATTCCACGCGTGGACGATGTCGAGCTCGACTCCCAGCTCACCGAGGATTCTTGCGAAAAGACCGGGACCGTCCGTGTCGCCGTTTTGGATAAACAAGACCTTCTTCATCGCGGCAGCAGCTTCAGCAGGCGTTTCGCGCGTCCGGCGAACGGGCCTTCTTTTCTTCTGACGTAGCTCGGGCTGAGCTTTACTTCGGAAATCACCTCTTCGCAGAGCCGCCGGGCTTCCGCGTGGTCACCAAGTTCCGCGCAGACTTCTGCCAGTTCGACCTGCGGCTCGGCGTACGAATGGCGGGCTTTGTATTGCTCGTAGAATTCGCGCGCTTTCGCGAAATCGCCGAGCTTTCTCATGCATCGGGCAGCCTGCCAGAGCAGATGCTCGTGGTCGTAGGAAGCGTCCTCTTTGATCACACTCTCGATGAGCGGCCATGCTTCCTGCGGCCGGTTTTGCTCGAGCAAGCAATATCCGAGACGGGCACGGGCGTCGCGAAGCTTTGGATCCTTGGCAAGGGCGGTGCGATAGCATTTTTCGGCGCGAGGGAACTTGCCTTGCCTCCAGAATTCATCACCGAGTTCCTCATGGTTTGCCGCATTACCGATTCGGGCGACTGCAGTCTCCAGCACTTCGAGATGCCGGGCATCTCGGCCCCGGCGGAAAAGGAAATGCTCAAGCCCCGATCCGTCCCACTTATAGGTGAACCAGTAGATCAAGCAACCGATGAACGGCAGGGCGAAGATGATCCATATCCAGTAGTAACCGCGGCTGTTGCGAACGGCATCGACGATGAGGTAAATCTGAAAGCAGAGCATCAGGAAACCGAGGACGGGCACCAACCACGACGGCAGGTATTCGTAGAGCGAGTAGAAAAAGTTCATAACGTGCGCCTCAACCTTCCCGTTCGCTTTGAGCAATGGCGCTGGCCTGCGCGACCCGTTCGAGATCTTCCAGGAAGCGCGCACGGCGATTCTCGGGGATCACACTGATGATTTGCGCTTGCAGTTCCGTAGCGATTTGAAATGCCGCAAGCAGCCGCATCTGACCTTCTGTTTCCAGACACACGCGCCGGGCGCGCTTGTCGGTCTCGTGGGCGTGACGCGTCACGAGTTTTGCGGCTTCCATGCGGCGTAAAATGGACGTGATTGTGTTTGGGTCACTCGCCATCAGGTCGGTGATGGTTTGTTGCGTGAGCCCGCGCGGGTCGCCCTCCTGCAACCAACGCAAGATGCTGTATTGGTCGGGCGTGATTTCGAGGTGCGCGATACGTTGCCGGAACGTCTGGTTCAGCGAATACCACGCGCGCCGCAGCAGGGGCGGCAGGCGGCGGGTGGTGGATGGCGTAGTTGCCGGATTGTGTGGCATTAAGGTGTCTTAGCGGATCGAAGCGAAATAGGGAAATACCGTTTGAAATAAAGCGAATCGCGGGTACGTAAGCGCCGTCTCATGACCCGAGTCCACTCTCCAGCCTGCTCCCTCATTGTCGCGCTCGCGATTGCCGTCGGCGCTGCCCGGGCGGACTACAAGTCCGACATCGGCTGGACGAAGCTGCAATCGGAAGTCGGCGGCGCATTGCCCAACGGCGCAGGCGTGCCCGTCACCCAAATAGAAGCCCCCGAGAGCGCCGGGAACTACGGCCCAAATCCCGCAAACCCCGAATTTACTGGCAAGACGCTCACCTTCAAGTCAGGCGCTGCGGGGAACTCCGGTCATGCCACCACCGTGGCCGGATATTATTTCGGCCTAAACGGCAGCATCGCTCCGGGGATCACGACGATTGACGTTTATGAAGTGAACAACTGGCTCCAGAGCGGCTTCCTCCGCAAAGGGAGCTTCTTCAGCCCAGACGCCGAGCCAAACGCCATCCAGAGCCATAGCTGGATCGGCTCCTACGACAGCGGTGGCACGCAAGACATCGAAGTTCTCCGCCGGTTCGACTCCGCCATTCAGCAGTCCGAATTCCTCGGCGTCGTTGGCCTCAACAATTACGCCGCAGGCAACGTACCCGCCCTCCTCGCCGGAACTTACAACGGCATTTCCGTGGGCCGTTCCGACAGCTTCCACAGCTACGGCACCAACACCGCCGACGGCACCGGGCGCACCAAACCCGAGATCGTCTCCCCGCTCGACGCCACAAGCTGGGCGACCCCGTCCGTCGCCGCCACCGCAGCCATGTTGCGGCAGAACGCACCCGCCAACGGAAAGAAAGTCGTCTCGTTGAAATCCGTCCTCCTCGCCGGCGCAACCAAATCCCAATTCCCCGGCTGGAGCCGCACCCTCACCCGCCCGATCGACTCCATCTATGGTGCCGGACAGCTCAACGCCTACCGCAGCTACCGCATCCTCAACGCGGGCCAGCAAGCAGCCAGCACCACCGTCTCCGTCGGCATCCGGGGATGGGATCTCAACACCACCCGCGCCGCCGGTCGCCTTTACTTCTTCGACATCGCCCCCGGCAACACGGCCCCCGCCCTCTCCGCAATCGTCACGTGGAACCGCACCATCGGCGGCGTATGGCCGACCTCATCCACCTCCACACTCGCAAACCTCACCCTCCGGCTCTACTCAGCCACCGGTTTTACAAAAAGCATACTCATCGACTCCAGCGAGAGCGCCGTCGATAACATTGAGCACATCTACCAGTCCGCACTCGCGCCGGGCCGCTACGCACTCGAAGTCACCGGCGATACCAACAACATCACCTACGGACTCGCCTGGTATTCCCAGCCCACCGTCACCATCGCGCCCGTGGCAAACGCCGCCGAGCAAGGTCTCATCAATGGCATATTCACCATCACCAGGGCAGGCGACCTCACTACTCCCCTCACCGTCACATACACGATTACCGGCAGCGCCGCCGCCGGAACCGACTACCAGAGTCTTCCCGGCACCGTCACCATCCCCGCCCTCGCGGCTTCCGTAAATGTCACCATCGTCCCCCTTGCCGACAACCTCGCCGAAGGAATAGAAACCGCCACCCTCACCCTCTCCCCCGATGTCGCATATTCCCTCGGCACCACCGCCGCAGCCAGCATCAGCATCGCCGACTTCCCCATCGATGCATGGCGCTTTGACCACTTCACCACCGCCGAGCTTGCCGACACACAGCTCAGCGGCGACACCGCCGACTTCGACAAAGACGGCACCATCAACCTTCTAGAATACGCCCTCGACCTGAACCCGAAGCTCGCGAGCTCCGGTCTCCCCGCCCCCACACTCGTCGGCGGCACCCTCCGCCTCACCTATACCAAAGTGAAAGCAGCCACCGACATCACCTACATCGTCGAGGTCGCCAACGATCTCTCCGTCTGGAACTCCGGCCCCGCCTACACCCACACCGTCACCACCTTCGACAACGGCAGCACCGAAACCATCACCGCAGAATCTCTCCTCGCCCCCGACTCCCGACAAAAACAGTTCATGCGACTCCGCATCACGCGGCAGTAGTGCCGGGGAATACGAGCATCCAAAAACGATACGAAGACGAAGAACGGGCAAGGAGGTGCAGGCTTTGTTTTCGTCGCATCTTTGCGCCCTTCGTATGCTTCGTCGTCACCATTCGCTACGCTCTAAATGTTTTGAAATCCTCCGAAGCTTCCGGCGAAGCGACTGGCGGAAGGGTGTGATTAAATGTGGAATGCTGCTGTAGTAGGACAGGCATCCTGCCAGTCGGGGTGGGACGGGGCTTCCAGCCCGTCCAGAGCGACGTGCAGGAGCCTTTGCGGTGGCCTTTGCGAAGGGATGAGGGGAAACTGGACAGGCTGGAAGCCCATCCCACTCCGACAGCCTAGAAGGCTGTCCTACTAC
>JAYSTZ010000517.1:0-7795 GCA_043719365.1 Verrucomicrobiaceae bacterium
CGCAACGACTCGCCGCGCTGGCGTTCGATGTCGCGGACTCCGACCTCCCTTTGCGCGTCGCGTTTCCGCTACTCATCAGCAACACGGTTCACTGGCTCGCCGGGGACGAGCCCGACGCGCTTCCCTCGCTCATCGCGGGGCAGACGCTCGCGCTCGGCCCTGCTCAAAAGGCGTCCTCGCGACAGCTCACTGCGTGGCCGAGTGATGGCATTATCCCCGCGCCCACGCTCACCGGCGCACTCCAGCCGATGCGCGATGGATTCTACCACGTCGCCGATCCCGACAGTGCCCGCTGGCTCGCCGTGAATACGTTCTCGGAAGCGGAATCCGCGCTCAGCAACGGAGCGGACACTGCGCCGGTCGCGCTACCCACGACGCTTACCGGATGGCCGCTGTGGCAATGGCTCGCAGTCGCCGCATTTGCGCTGCTTGTGGGCGAATGGTGGCTGCACCACCGAAGGAGGACGGAATGATCGAACTCGCCCGCCCTTGGATGTTTGCGCTGCTTGCCTTACTGCCGCTGCTTTGGCTCGGGATGCGTCGCTCCATCGCGGCATGGACGCCCGCGCAGCGTCGCGTATGCACCGTGGTGCGAATCCTATTGCTCGCCCTTATCGTTCTCGCACTTGCGGGCCTTCGGGTGCTGCGGCCTTCTGCGGAAACCTCCGTGCTGTTTGTCGTGGACGGCTCCGCTTCCGTCTCACCCGAGGCGACAAATGCGGCACGCGAGTTTGTGGCAAAATCGCTCGCGTCAAAAGGCCGTAGCGACACCGCGGGCGTCGTCGGCTTTTCCGAGACGGCGTCTCTCTGGCAGCCGCCTGCCGAGATTACTCCGCTCGCGGAATGGCCCGTTCTTGAAAACCGCAAGGCGACCGACATCGGTGCGGCACTCGATTTTGCCACCGCGCTTTTCCCATCGGACCAAGCCCGCCGCATCGTCCTGCTCTCGGACGGAAACGACACAACGGGCCGCGCATCCGAGGCTGGCGCACGGCTCGCGGCATCGGGCGTCGAACTTTGGACAGTCCCCCTGCGCAACCCGCAGAAGCCCGAAGTACTCGTCGAGCGCGTGGACATCCCGCGCCGTCTCAAGCAAGGCGAGCCGTTCGATCTCACCGCAAATATCCGGAGCAACGTGGAGACAAAAACCAAGGTGCGTCTTTACCAAAGCCAGTTCCTCGTCGCCGAGCGCGAGCTGACTCTGAAGGTGGGCGACAACGAATTCCGCGCGCCAAATCTCCAGCCCGACGGCAACTTCGTCCCCTTTGAAATCGAGCTAATCCCCGAGCAGGACACCGCGCCGGAGAACAACCGCGCCTCCGCCGTGGCAAGTCTGCGCGGGCAGCCTCGCGTCCTCATTGTCGATGGCGACTCGGAAAAGGCGCGGCCGCTCGCAGACGCCCTGCGCAACGCCCGCATCGCCGTCGAGGTCCGCGATGGGCGGGGCGCGCCAAAGAACATCGACGACCTCCAGCAGTTCGATCTTTTCATCCTCAGCGACCTCTCCGCGCTCACACTATCGCGGGCGCAGATGGAGCTGTATCGCCGATGGGTGCAGGACTTCGGCGGCGGCTTCCTCATGCTCGGCGGGGAAAACAGCTTCGGCGTCGGCGGCTACTTCCGCTCACCCGTCGAACAGATGCTACCCGTCCGCATGGAGCATAGCGACCGCCAGGAACTGCCCACCGTCGCGCTACTCATCGTCCTCGACCGCTCCGGCTCCATGACCGCACAGGTCGCCGGGCAGACGAAAATGTCCCTCGCCAACCAAGGTGCGGCGCTCGCGCTGAATGTGCTCGGACCGCGGGATTACTTCGGCGTGCTTGCGGTCGATACACGCGCCCACGTCGTCGCCGCACTCGCACGGCACGGCGCGAAAGAACCCGTCGCGCAAAAGATCCTCTCCATCACCGCAGGCGGCGGCGGCATTTACATCTACACATCCCTCGCAGAATCCTTCCAAGCCCTCCGCGACGTCTCAGCACGCATCAAACACGTCATCCTCTTTTCCGACGCCGCAGACGCAGAGGAAAAGAACGCCGGCGAGCAGCAGGATGGCTCGAAGGGAAGTGGCACTTCCGTCGATCTCGTCACCGCGATGGCCGCAGCAAAAATCACCACCAGCGTCGTGGCCCTTGGGGCCGAGGCCGATAAAGACACCGCCTTCCTCCGCCAGCTTGCCGAGCGTGGGCAGGGGCGCTTTTACCTCACCAGCGATGCCACCACCCTGCCGCAGATCTTTTCCACCGAAACATTGAAGGTCGCCCAGGCCTCACTGATTGAAGAACCCACACTCGCCGTCCCATCCGGAAAATCGCAAATCATCGACGGCATCGATTGGGCACAAAGCCCGCTCCTGCTTGGTTACAACGCCACCAAGGCAAAGCCCACCGCCGACATCCTCCTCTCCACCGAGCGTGGCGAGCCCCTCCTCGCCACCTGGCGCTACGGCCTCGGCCAAGCCGCCGTATTCACGAGCGATGCCAAATCGCGCTGGGCCGGCGAATGGCTTGCGTGGCCGGGATACGGCAAATTCTGGGCGCAAGTCGTCCGCGGTCTTTTGCGGAAAAACGAAGCCGCAGCGTTCGAAGTCACCACCCGCGAGAACGGCGCACTCCTCGATGTGCAAATCGACGCCGTGACCCCCGAAGGCGCATTTCGCAACCGCCTCCCCATCACCGTCTCCACGCGTGGCGAAGGCGACACCACCGCGCAATACCCCGCTCTCCAGTCGGCTCCGGGACGGTACCAGGCCTGCATTCCGTTACCCATCGAAGGAACCACAGTCATCAGCGTCAACTCCCCCGAACTTCCCGACGGAGGAATCGCCCTCGCCCACTCGAGGAGCTATCCGCGGGAGTTCATTTCCACCACCACGAACGAGCCACTTCTCCGCAGTCTCGGCAGCAGGTTTGATCCGGAACCCGCAGACGTCTTCACGCCCAGCACACGCCAGATGCCCCGCCGCATAGACCTCTCCGATTGGTTCCTTATCGCCGCGCTCGCGCTGCTCCCCATCGACATCTTTCTCCGCCGCCGCACTTGGAAATGACGAACTTCGTTTTGCAAATGCTGCTTCCGTTTCCCTTATGCGCTTTCTACCTTGCAGAGCCATGATGCCATTTGTTTTCGGCGCACTGACTCAGGACTCGCAACTGCTGGTTGCGCTCGGCGCGGCTCCGCTGATTTATTTCGGGGGCCTTGCTTTTGGGCGTTGGCTGAGGCGGCGTCATGCAGTGCCGTTTGGGATCGCGTATCACTGGCTCGTGTTCCTCATGACGGTTTTTGTGCCGCTGAAGTTCTGGCACATGGCGAAATTCGATAAGGAAAATCTCGCAGGTTTGCCACCGCCAGTGCCGCCGCCGAAAGAGGCGTGGCATATCTCTGGAATGCGAACCTTCGAGTCGCTGCTGATCGTTCTGGCGATCCTTGCGGGTCTGGCGCTCGTGAGGCGGTTGTTCTGGGAGCTCTATTTCCACAGGCGTTACGGAACTCATGCGCCGAAGTTGCTCCAGCAGGTGCTTGGGTTCGGCATTTTTTGCACGGCAGTGTTGTACATTTTGCACTCGCAGCACGGCATCAAGGTAGAGGCGTTCCTCGCCGGATCGGGAATCGTTGCGGTCGTCATCGGCTTTGCGATGCAGGAGACGCTGGCAAATATCGTGAGCGGCATCGCCTTGCAGATCGGCAAGCCTTTTAAGACGGGAGACTGGCTCATCGTGACGGAACACCGAGCGGAAGTCATCGAGGTGAACTGGCGCTCCACGCGGCTTCGAACGAACGACGACGTGTATCTCGATATTCCGAACAAGACGATCGTCTCCACGACGATCACGAACCTCAGCTTCCCGACGAAATCGCACGCAAACCGGATGCGCGTCGGCTTTGAATACGGGACGCCTCCGAATTTCGTGAGGGACTTGCTAAGGCGGTCTGCCGAGGCTGCTCCGCATGTGCTTACGGCACCGCCGGTGAAGGTGTTCCTGAGGGATTTCGCCGAATCATCCATCGTGTATGAGATCAAATACAGCATCGAAGACGATGCACGGTTCAACGATGTCGAGGACGCGATTCGAACGAACATTTGGTACGAAGCGAACCGCGCGGGGCTCACAATGCCTTACCCACATCGCGTTTTGCACGTCAGCCGCGGCGCTGCGAAAGCGGTGGGCAACGCCGAGGAATTGAGGTCGCTTGCGCTCAAGCTGGACCTGTTTTCCCCGCTGAGCGAAGAGCAGCGTGAGCATCTTCTGGAGAGTCCCCATATTCTTCGGTTTGGGCGCGGCGAACGCATTATCAAGCAGGGCAACGATGGATGCTCCATGTTCGTCGTCCTGACCGGTGAACTCGAAGTCCTGGTGAACAAAGACGGACTCGATATGCACGTTGCCACGCTGCTTCCCGGTGAGGCTTTCGGTGAAATGTGCATGCTGACCGGCGAGGCGCGGACCGCGACCGTGGTGGCGAAAAACGACAGCCTCGTGTGGGAGATTCGCCGGGCGGAGATGCAGCCGCTTTTGCAGGAAAACGCCGAACTTGCCTCGCGAATGAGCGAATTGCTCGCGCGCCGCAAAATGGAGACCGAAGGAATCCTTGCCGCGCAATCGCCGGCACACGTCGCACAAGCTAAGACCAAGGAATACGCCAACGGCGTGCTGCGGAAAATCCGCTCCCTTTTCGAAATATAAACCACATCCGATGAACGAACCCGAATCCAATCCTTACGCCCCGCCGCAGGCATCACTTCAATCCGACCAGGCCACTGGCGACCATCTTTCGCCGTATTTGGAGAACCTCGTTTATCCGCTGAAGTTCACCTTCCGCGTATTCACGTTTGCTCCCCGCATGGATGTCGTGGATGCCACCGGGCGCCCGGTGCTTCACGCCCGGCAGAAGCTTTTTAAATTCAAGGAGCACATTGAGATATTCACCGACGCCACGCAGACGACGAAGCTCGCCGACATCCGTGCCGACCGCATCATCGACTGGTCCGCGCGCTACGGCTTCACGGATACGGCCAACGCACTCATCGGTGCGATGGGACGCAAAGGCTGGCGCTCGCTTTGGCGTGCGAATTACGAGGTCTTCAATCCCGGCGACCTCGGCAAGGATTTCGCGATTCAGGAAGAGAACCCGTTTGCGAAATTCATTGATGGAATGGTCGGACAGATTCCGCTGCTTGGCGTGCTCACGTTGTATCTATTCCACCCGCGCTATCTCGCTTCGCGCACCGACGGCACCGGCGTGCTGCGGATGCACAAACTCCCCGCATTCCTGCAAGGGAAATTCAGCATTGAACGCCTCGCCGATACGACTCCGCGCGAGACGATGAATCTTCTGCTGTCGTTCATCATGGTCACCATGCTGGAGCGGCGCCGCGGGTAGCGCTCCGGCCCGCCCTTACTGCAATTCCGGGGGCATTTTCGCGATGAGGTGTTTGATTTTTTCGGCCTCGTGGCGGTTGCAGACGAGGATGGCGTCTGCGGTTTCCACGACGATGAGATCGCTCACGCCCAGCAGCGCGATGCGCTTTTTCTGGCTGGAGAAAACGAGATTATTGTCCGCTTCTACGGTGGTGATGTCGGTGTTGCCGACGTTGCCCTGACCGTGGTCCGGGAGATACTTTGCGAGGGCAGTCCAGCTCCCGACGTCGTCCCAATCGAAGGCGCTTTCCACCATCAGCACGCGACCCGCTTTTTCGAGGACGGCGTAGTCGATGGAGATTTTCGGCAGGGCGGGGAAAACGTCGGCGAGCAGTTTCGCGAAATCCTCGCCTGCGTGGATGCGCGATACGAAAGCGCCGAGCTCCGGTGCGTGGCGGCGCAGTGAGGAAAGAATGGCCGGGATCGTCCAGATGAACATGCCCGCATTCCAGCGGAAGTTGCCCTGCTTGAGGAATTGCTCCGCGAGCTCCGCGTTCGGTTTTTCGCGGAAGCGCGTCACATCGTGGACTGCGGGGCCGGCCTTCGCCTCCTCGACGGTGTGCGCGGGCCCCATCTCGATATAGCCAAAGCCGGGGCACGCCCATGTCGGCTGGATGCCGATGGTAACGAGCTCGCCGGATTGCCGTGCTGCGGCTGCCGCGGTGCGCAGCGTCTTTTGAAAACCTGCGACATCTTTGATGAGATGATCGGCGGGCAGCACAATCATGGTCGCATGAGGGTCGCGCGCTGCGACCCAGCCGACTCCGAGCGCGATCGCTGCTGCAGTGTCGCGCTTGGCGGGCTCGGCAACGATGTTCTCCGCCGGCAGGGTAGTCGCGAGTTTGCGCACGCCGACCTCCTGGTCGGCATTAGTCAAAATGAGGATGTTCTTTGCGGGGACGAGCCCATCGAGCCGACTGATCGTAGCTTCCAGCAAGGTCTCCTTGCCAAAGAGCGAGAGCAATTGCTTGGGGCGCGACTTGCGGCTCAGCGGCCAGAACCGCTCTCCGCTACCGCCGGCGAGGATGAGGACATATAGGGCAGATGACATAGTGCCGCGAGTGCTACCGGAAAAGCCGGCGGGAAGCTAGTCCTGTGTCAGCCCGAATCGCCGAATTACTTCCCGAAAATCACGCACACCGACGCGGGCACTTCGACCACCTGTCCGGTCGGTGCCAGCTTCCCTGTTTCATTGTCGATTTTGAAGACGACCACTTTGCCGGATTCCTGCCCGGCTGCGACGAGCCAGCGACCGTCGGGACTGATTCCGAATCCGCGCGGCACGAGTGCGGGCCGTGTGGTTTCGTTCTGCACAAAGGTCAACTTTCCGTCTGCTGCGATTGAATATGCGGTGATGCTGTCGTGGGTGCGGTTGGAGACATACAGGAACTTTCCATCGGGCCTGCAAAACATTTCCGCCGTGGAGAAGCCTTTGAGATCTGTTCCGGCTGGAAGCGTAGGAATCGTCTGCATTTCCTTGAGTCCGCCGTCGCCGGCATTGACCGAGAACGCAGTCACAGAGAGCGCCATTTCATTGTTCGTGTAGGCGAATTTCCCGTCGGGATGCAGCGCGAAATGCCTTGGCCCACTCCCGGCAGGAGCGCGACCGGATGCGGGTTTGTTTGGCGTGATCGTGGCCGTCGCGGCGTCGAGTTTGTAGATGAAAATATCGTCCGTCCCGAGGTCGCACGCATACGCCAAAGTGTTCGCGGCATTGGTGTATATCGAGTGCGCGTGCGGCTTCTCCTGCCGTCCTTTGTCGGGACCGGAGCCGGTGTGCTGGATGAACGACGCGCGCTTTTCAAACGAGCCGTCCGCCTTTGTCAAAAACGACGCCACACTGCCTCCTCCGTAGTTCGCCGCGAGCACCGAACGGCCGGTCGCGTCCACGGAGACATGGCAGGTCCCGCCGCCGCCCGCCGACTCCGTACCGAGGGCTTTCAATGTGCCGTCGGGTGCCACAGAAAATGCGCCCACCGAGCCGCCGCCGTCCTCAAGCGCCGCGTAGAGATTTTTCCCGTTTGGCGAGAGCGCGAGAAAGCTCGGGCTCTTCGCTTCGCCCGCTACGACAGGCTCGGCGAGCTTCCCGGTGTCCGTGTTGAGGGTGCTGGTGTAGATGCCTTTGCTGCCATTCTTGGCGCTTGTGTAAGTGCCAAACCACAGCCTTACCTCCCCGCCAAATGAGGTGGAAACGAGAGCGGTGAGGGCGGTGAGGACGATCGATGGTGTGTGCATGTCAGTGTCATAGAATCCAGAAGCGGCCCGGTTCTTAATCCTAGAAACGACGATGGATGGCCCGCGAAAGGCGCGAAAAGGCGCGAAATCATACTCTTACGAAAAAGCACCGCCTCACCCGGAGGGTGAACGCTCAT
>JAYSTZ010000518.1:0-7793 GCA_043719365.1 Verrucomicrobiaceae bacterium
CTTCTCCACACTTGCGCATCACTTGCACACATTGGGTGGGCCGGATGGGAAGGTGGTTTACTGCCAAGGGATGAAGTCCGCCTTTCGCGCACGCCATATTTTGAGCATGTTTCCGCCACCCGCGCCGGAGCAACCTGAGGAGTTTGCTCCCGCCGCCGTCACGGGGACGGACATCAACGCGGAGTATGGAGAGTTCACCTGCCCGGTCTGCTGGCTACGATTTGACCGGGGCGATGTGATGCACATCAGCGTTCATGGCTCCCTTCTTGGCGACCCGATGCTTGGCGATGCAGCGTTGCAGCGGTTTCACGCGACTCGTTTTAATGATCGCGGTCAGGCACTCGACCCGATGGGCATTCCAGCGCCGGACATGGCGTGCCCGCATTGCCGGCGCAAGCTCCCTCCTGGGTTCCTCGATCTTCCACACCATATCTTCTCGATCATCGGGGCGCCGTCTGCGGGGAAGAGCTATTATTTGAGCGTGCTGGTGAAGATGCTGGCCGCGTCGCTGTATCAGAATTTTGGAATCAGCTTTCGCGATGCGGACCCTTCGGAAAATGTCTTGCTCAACGATATGAAAACGCAGCTCTTCTCGGCTGCGACCCCGCAGGAAGCTGCGCTGGCGAAGACACAGTTGGAAGGCGCGATGTATGAGCGATTGCCGCGATTTGGACGAAAGGTGGCGCTGCCTCGACCATTTATTTTCCAGCTCGGAAAACACCCTGATCCCGGTTTCTCTATCGTCTTTTACGACAATGCGGGGGAGCACTTCGAGCCGACGCGCAACAGTTCCGATTCGCCCGGCGCTCAACACATCGCGGCGGCATCTGGGCTCTTCTTCCTTTTTGACCCACTCACTCACCCTGTTTTCCGGCGTAAACTCGGGGAAATTGATGATCCACAAATGAGCCAGCGGCGTTCGGACCAGCAGGAGATTATCCTCGCGGAATGCGAAGCGCGGCTGAAGGCCATCATGGGCATTGAGAGCGGGCAGCGGGTCGCGACTCCATTGGCGATTATTGTGGGGAAATGCGACACGTGGCTCCATTTGCTGGGTCCGCAGCCTCTTGGCGATCCGGTGCAAGGTGGTGCGCTGGACCTCGGGGTCATTTTCGCCAATTCCGCCCGTGTTCGCGCTCTGTTGCTGGAGCTTGCGCCCGAGATTGTGGCAAACGCGGAGTCGATTTCAAATGAGGTCGTCTATTTCGCAGCCAGCCCTCTGGGGTCGTCGCCGGTGGAGTTTCTGGATGGCGACGGGCAGCCGCACATCGGCCCCGATCCGGCCCGGCTTTCGCCGCGCTGGGTGGAGATTCCTACGCTTTGGGTGCTTTCCCGCATCGCGCCATCACTCGTCCCTCCAACCGGTCAAATATAGGTTATGGCTTGGCAACTCATCTACACCAGCGCCCCTCGTTTGCTTGAAGCAGGCCGCTCTGGCTTTGGTACCGTCGCGCGGCATCGTGCGATTCACCCAATCCTTGCGGCGGCTTTGGAGCGAGATAGCCAGTTCGACCGGAGCGCTGTGCGCGGGCGGGTCGTGTTTGCGCACCGCATTGTGGCGGCGGGCGGCTCGCGCTTTCACGTTCTCAGTTGCATCCGGGAGACGGGCGCGGACTACACGGGCCGGACGAATCACATCGCTCACCACCTGATCATAGACCCCCGTGAACTCTCGCTTCTCGGGAGTGCAGCCCCTTCACCAGTGGATATTTGCCGGGGAATGACATGGCGCACAGCGTGGCCGGATGCCCCGAAGTGGCTGGAAGCCTCCGAGGAAATCTCGCTGTCACAATTTCATCCGGCAACGACGCCCGGTGGTGCGTGGCAGGCAATCGCGGGTGATGCCCGGTATGCTGGAGTCCTCCGTCCGGCGACCAGTTCCGCGCTCATCATTCCACCAGAAACAGATGAGCTCGCTCTTTTTGCCGAATCCCAGACCGCCGCCGCCTCTCAAGCGTGGCAGGCGACTTTCACCAACTGCATCCAGCCGACGGACGACCTCAGCGAGTTTCGCTGGGTCGCAGTCGAGGCTGCATCGCCTGCACGGGAGCGCGCAATCGGTGGACGCACAGTGCTTGACCTGACCGCGCCTGAGACGCTCCCAGCGCCGCCTGAATCTCGGTCGAAATTGTTTATCCCCACGCCAGATGCGGTTCTGCCTTCGCCTTCGTCGCTGGCTGCAAAATCCCAAGCGAAGCCGGTGGGCAATCTTTTCGATGCCCAGCTCGCGGCTCACGCGCCCCGCCCCCGACAAAAGCGGCAGAGAAAAGGCGGCTTATTCGTGTATGTCGCACTCGCTGTATTACTCGCTGGCGCTGCGATTTACTGCGGGATGACGCTGTTTGCGGAAGCCCCCGAACTCGCCGCACAGCGGGCGAAAGTCCGCGAGGAAGTGAACGCCACATTCCCCGGAACGGGGATGGAGACAGCGCAAACACTTTCCAAAGTCAGCAAAGAACAACTCCCGGCAGCTCTGGCCATCGCACGCACCGCTCGCGAGGCGCACGAGGCGCTACAAAAGCAGCAACTACCAGCAATCAACACGGAGGAAGCTCGGGGACAGGCGAAGGCAGTGAGCCTGAATATCCCGCAGCCTGTCGGTCGGATTTTCGACCTTTATTCTACCCACTTTGAGTCCCAGGAGCGGCTGAAAAAACTCCGCAATTCGGCTCCGGAAGCTTCGCAGTTAGGCGAACTGGAATCGCTTTGGAAGGCAGTGGATCAAAATACGGAAAACCTCGCAGACCCGCAGACCAAGCAGCTCCGCGAGCGAGCGATAAAAAGCGTCGAGGCGCTGTGGGCCGAGCGGTTGCTGGCTGTGTTAAAAACGGATGCTTCTTCCACAGGAAAAGCCGACTGGTTTGACACGCAGCTCAAATCGCATTTAGACGCGCTCTCCAAATCCAATCCAGCCCACGCCGAATCCGATTTCGCCAAAGCTGCAAAAGAGATCATCGGAGATTGGCGGAAGGTGGACGCTGCGGGCGACGACAAAAAGGAGCTCCAAGCACTGAAGACGGAAAGGCGCAATGCTTGGCCGACTTGGCTGATAGCGAAAGTCGAAAAACAAATCGAAAACAAGCCGAACCAATTCGGAATCCCCGGTCTTCCGCTGACAGGTACACCGAAGCCGGAGAACGTAACCGCAGAAAGCGCGAGCAAGCCGTTTGAGGGCGACCTCATCATCGTCACCAACCCGACGGCACCCGAAGAGTGGACGAAGTTTGCGAAGGAATTGGCTGCGGGGAATTGCGAAATTTTTCTCGGAGAAAACTCAAAACCCCTTTCCGAAAAAAAGGGGAAGTATCGGAAATCTCAGACCGAAGCGGAGGCATTTAGCTCTGATTCGGGTGGATTCCGTGAGGATAAAGCAGCGCCCGCTGTGCCGTATGAGTTGCGCTTGGTGAGGGCAGGGAAAACGGTCCTTACGGCGTGGGTTACGGATGGAAAGAAGCCGTTGCGCAGCATGGATGGTGGACTGGTCCGTAATGGCAATGAAATCCAAGTTCAGGATGTTTTGTCGCGGAGTCTATGCAAATTTGTGCAGGACCCTAAATGGACTATCACGCTGTCATCGGCACCCTGGTTATCGGAGGCGATTGACGGGGGTGCCAAGGCGTCCATTGAAAAGCTGAGCGCAAGTATGAACGAGGAAATTCGGAAGCTCGAGGTCGGCCTGCAAAAACTGAGGGATATTCGGGACGGAAAGTATCCTGAGAAACTTGATCGTAGGATCGGCGAAATGGAGCAGTATGCGAAAGAAGCCGGTTTTCCGAGGCCAGAGGACGATGCGAAGATTAAGGAGCGTTATAAGGGTGAGAAGGACAAATCGAGTCGGGATAACGCATTGGCTGAGAACGAAAGGCTACGAAAAGCGGTGCCACCATCGCCAAAAGACCCGAAATCATTGAGCAGATTTCTCCGTGAAGCGAGCAAGCGGGGCCCCCTATCTAGCGACTCATTGTTTAACGCCGCTAACGCAATTGAGAAGTGCGACTCAACCGAATCTAAAGATTTCAAGGATGCCGTTGAAAATGCGATTAAGGCCACAACGGGGAAGATTTCAGAGATTGATGCAGATGTTCGGAAAAAGCTCTTCGCCGAAAAGAAAGCAGCACAGGCACAAAGTAATATGGCGAGAACAGTGAAAGAATTTCTCGATGCGATTCATTCACTACCCAAAGACCGTCAAACCGAAGTTGAAAAGATTCCGGGAAAGGAAACGGAGATCAAAAATGCGAAGAACAATCCTCTCTTAAAGCCCGGCTTTTTGCCCGCCGGCGACTACACCATTAACGTCAAACGTTCGCCAACCGAACAGCCGATCCCCTTCATCCGTTTTACCATCAAACCACAATGAACGAAGTCCATAAACTCGTCCGCCAAATGCGGGATTATCTTAGCGGGGCGGCACCTTTGGCTGCGGTGGATACGCTGGCGGCGGATTATGCGGGGCTTTGCGGGGATGCCTCGGCGCGGCTGGATACTTGCGCGGCGATGCTGGCGAAGGGGAGCGATTATCAGGCACTCCAGCTTGCGGAATCGGAGCCTGCGTTGCTGGACCTTCTTGCGGCGCTGAGCTTTGGGGAGGCGCGGCAGTGGGTGGAGTTTTGCGCCAGTCGCGGCTTGGCGTTTCCGCCGCCTTTTGATCAGCGGGCGGTGGATACGCTCGATACGCTCTACCGGCGCGGCGTCCCGGCAAACCATCCGCTTTATCGTGACTACCGAGCAGCGGTGACTTCGCGGGATGATGCGAAGGCTATCGCGGTCATCCGCACGATCACGCGGCTCAATCCCGGTGACGCGAACGCCAAATCGGAGCTGTTGCGCTTGGAGAATAAGACGTTCCAGACGCTCAAGCAGCGTCTCCGCGCGGCTATCGAGACCAGTGATGTCGGGACGACGATTGCTACCCTGGATGAGCTGCACCGCATTCCCGCAGCCCGCGATTTACCAGGAACGCCAGACTATGAGACTGGGCTGGCCATCCGCCGAGCTGCGGATGCTCGTGTCGCCGCCGAGGATGCCGCGCTGGCTGCGGCTACGTTGCCGTCGGCTCGGTCTAGGGGTGATTGGCGAGAGGCGGCTGTGCTGCTGGGGCGAGTTGATTCGCTGAAGGGCGAGCACGGCTTTTCCCTTTCCGCAGAAGATGAGCGCGAGTGCGGGGATGTGCGGGCGTGGGTGGAATCGGAGAGGGCCGAGGCAGAGCGGACGATGCAGTTTGAAGCAGCCGTCTCCCGGCTGGGGCAACTCTCGGGCGAGGCGGAATCTTTACTGCGTGTCGGCACGCCGCTCACACAGGCACGCGCCGCCGAGCTTTTGCTGGACCTCGAACGGGCATGGAAGGAAATCGAGGCGTTCGGCCGCCCGGTGAGCGACGATGTGCTGCGCCTCGCCCGCTCCGCCGCTGCTTCCGTGCGAGCGGAAAGCCGGCGAATGCAGCGAGCCCGAGTGCTGAAAACAGTCGTGGGTGCGATTGCGGCAGTGGTGGTGATCGGGCTAGCAGGCTGGTGGGTGTGGCGCGGGCAGCAGTCGGGCGATTTCCAGAGCCAACTCTCGCAGCTACAAACTGCCGGAGCGCTCGATGCTGCCGAGCGCCTCGCGGGGACGATCCGCGCCGAGCACGCGAGTCTCTCCGCCCGCCCTCAACTGAATGCACAGCTAGAGCAAACCGAGGCTTGGGCACGAGATATTCGGCGACGGCTGGCGGATGCTGAAACCTCTGTGAGCGCGGTTGAGAGCGACGCCAGCGGAAAGTTCCAATCGGGCGATGCACAGGCATTCATCGGGCACATCGAAGCAGTCCCGCCGCTCATCACGAACTTGCCGCAACCGCTCCGCCCCCCGCTGGATGCCCGGCTGACGACAGCCAGGACGGCATTTGAAAGCTGGATCGCCTCCCAGCGAGACACTGTCGCCCAAAGTGCCGAGGCCGAGCTCGCTAAAATGGAAGCGATGACACAGGAGCAACTACGGATCGATCTTCCATCCGAAGCACTCACCGCGACGCTCGGTGCAATGGATCCCTTGATTCGGGCGTTCGACGTTCGCACGCGTCCATCGGTGCCCGCGCTGGAGTTGCCGGCGGCGATGGCGACCCGCTTTAGCGCTGTGCGCCAGAAGACGAGCCTCATCCGCGCGGAACTCGACGAACTCGCACGAAAACGGGAGGCACTTTCCAAGGCCGGAACGCTCGATGATTATCGCGCCGCCCTCGCGACTTTAAGCCAGTCGCAACTCACCCAATCGCCAGAAGTCGCGGCGGCTGGAAAACTGGCGGCACAATTTCCCACAGAAGACAGTCTAATGGCGGCGCTGCTCCTTCCCGACGACCCGGTGCAATGGTCTGCAATCAAGCAGGAAACGGGTGAGCCATGGAAACCAAAGGACGTTATCAAAGCCGAACTGGATCGCCTTATCGCGCTGCGCGACGACCCGTATGTGAGCAATATCTACGAAGCGACGCTCAAGCCCTCAACTGGAGAAAAACGCACCGTTTACTCCGAAGGCGAGATTCGACCTCCCACTGTGAGTGGAGACGCATCCACCATCGAAACGAGCACCTGGTCGGGGAAGTTTCACGACCCGAAATCGCAGGTCGCGATGGTGCGTTTTGCGGAGCGCACGTTCACTCTCACGAAGCTGCCGAAAGGACGTTCGGGAGATGAGTTAGCCAGCACTGGAGCCAGTCCCGCAGCACAAGCATTTCGCGAGTTGGAGCTTCAAAGGATGACGGACGGCGATGGGGCGATTTATGAGCAGTCCCTTCTGCCGAAAATCCGGATCGTGGCCCAAAACAAGAAAGCGCCCGTCCTTTTTCGCGCCTACCTTGTTCAGGAACTCGCGAAGATTATGGAGATTCGCCCCAATGCTTGGGGATTACCGTATTGCCGAAGCCTTCGGGCAGACTTGGAAGAGCTGCGGAGCACAACAGCGGACTCCCCGCTACGAAGCAGCGACTGGCTCGCATCAGGCGACCAAAAAGCGAAGCGGGAAGCTGCGCTTAAGCCGCTAATCGAGCGCTTTTCCACACGACTCTACGACGCGGAAGCCCGCGCATGTCGCGCAGTTTTGGCGACGACTCGGAAAGCGGGCTTCAAGCTTGGTGGATATGTGGACGCCAGCGGGAAGCCGAAACTGCTCGGCGAAGCGCAGGCGGGATTCACCCTTTGGACGCTTGATACCCAAGGGAATCTCATCCGCCTCACTGCAAAGCCTGCCCACTTGCTCGCGCCAGTGTTTTTCATCCCTATCCAGCCGACTGAATTGCTCTCCGAAGCTCGCAAAGCCTACGGTGGAGAAATCCCAAGCGGCGTGCTCGATTCCATCCCACTGATTACCGAAAAGCCATGAGTTCACCGACGTTTGAAATCGAATGGAAAGGCCGCTCGCTCGGATCCTTCACGCTTGTCGAGCTGCGTGCCCAACTCGCATCGGGTCGCGTGAGTCGGATGCACCGCGTCTTAGTGCAAGGCGCATGGCAATCGCTGGGCGCTTGGCTGGATCAAATTGAGGCGAATCACAGGCGAGCCACAGCATCCGCTCAGGAGCAGGCCCGCCATGCAGCGGATCAAGATTTAGCCGCCGAGCGTGCGCGGGCGGATGAGTTGGAGCGTCGGCTTTCCATGCTCGAACGGCAGCCACCGCAGTTTGCCCCTCCCCAGCAATATGGGATGCCGAATCCCCCGCCAGCGCAAGTGTATCAGCCTCAGACGACGACTTCCGGGCTTTCGATTGCCGCATTGATCTTCGGCATCCTCGCGGCGCTTTTGTTGATCATCTTTTTTGCTCTA
>JAYSTZ010000519.1:0-7792 GCA_043719365.1 Verrucomicrobiaceae bacterium
CGGCTTTCCCACTTGCTTTCGAAGCGGATACGCGGACGGGTGCCGATGCAATGGCGGGCAATGCGCCGATGGAGGCCGGCGCGCTCATTTTCAAAACTGCCAATGGAGCAGGCGGCGTGTTTGCAGTGAGATCGAGCCCCGCGCTCTCGACCACAGGCGGCGCAATCTCCGGCTCGGGCGGGGCAGACGCAATGTCTGGCTCCGCCGTCGCCGGAGCCGCCGGTGCCTCGATGACTAGGGCGCAAAATGAATCTGGACCCGCGTCACCCGCAGCAGCATCGTTCGTTTTCACGCCGGGAAGAAACACCACGCCGGCCATGACGGCCGCGAGCGAGCCGTGGATCAAGGCGGAGGCAAAAAGTGATTTCCCGCGCAGGCTCATGAGCTTAGCGTCGTCCGGAGATCGGCTTGTATTTGCTCTCGTCGCCGCGACCGAAATCGTAGCTGAGGACGAGGAAACATTCCTGAAACGGGGACTCATTGTTAAGGCCGAAGAGGACGGTGGTGGATGCAGAGAACCGCTCGGAGATCCGCCATTGGGCGCTCGGCCCGACGTGGAACTTGTGCTCCGGTTCGCCGCGGGAGAGCGTGTTGGTTTCGTGGACGTATTTGCCCTCCACGCCGACGCTAAACTTTCCATCCACGAGAGTCTTGCTGAGGCCTGCGGTGAGTTGCCATTCGGTCGCCCGCTCGCCTCCGAGCTCCTTTTCCCACACAAAATTGATGCCGTAGTGCCAGCCGCCGGGGAGTTGGTCTCCGAGGAGGAGTTTCAGCTCAAGGACGTCTGCGCCTTCCTCCACAAATTTATACTCGGCATAGACGGTGGGGTTCAGCGGGAGCTTACCCCAATCCGCCAGCGCGTAACGAAGCTCGGCGGCGTAATCTTCCGTGCGGGAGTTGCGGTTTCCCTGCACGGCCATGTCGTAATAAAGGTCGAGCTGCATGCGGTGTGGCAGTCCGATTTCTATCTCGCCGGTCATCCGGCTCACGGAGGTTCCGTCGCGCTTGTGCCGGTAGCGCCACCAAGTCTCGACGCCGACCTGCCATGGCTCTTTCTGGATGTAAACGCGGGTGGTGGGGAATCGCCGGGCGGAGGTCCATTCGGGGCGTCCGGTCTCGCCGATGTTTTGCTCTTCCGCAAGCCCGGAGGCGCTGGTGAATGTAACTTCCGGCATCTTTTGGACGGCGGGCTTTTGGTCGGCGGCAAGAGCGGTTGCTGCGGAAATCGCGAGGATGGTGATGGTTCGGTTCATTGTGGATATTGGGAAATCGTGCGCTGTTGTATTGCAAACGCGCTCTTAGCGGGGGCTGTGCCACTTTCTCGTCAATGGCGCGCCGACTCTGGTAAATAGCGGGCGTGGGGACGATGCTGGCCGTTTTATTTCGCACGGAAGGCTAAGATTTGATCGCTTTGAATCGTGGGCGTGGATAGATGCTGACCATGACCTGTCGCCGGAAATTTCACCTATGAGCCGCCTGTTTTTGAGGCTGGCGCTGGCATTTGGGGCGTTCGTGGTCGCGGGTTCGCTGGCGCTTTTGCTATGGCTGGGGTCCGAGGAGCGCAGGCAGTCGCAGGAGTTGTTCGTGGCGATGGCGCGGACGAATGCGAGGTTCTTGCAGACGGGCGCGCCGCTGACGGATCGCACAGCGCTGAGCTTACGGGAGGTGCTCGGGGTGAAGGTGTTTTTTGAGAGCTTCAACGGGTCGCAAATTCCCAACGAGGAGATGTGGTCGCCTCAACCGTATGGGAAGTTAAAGGCGGTGATGTGGAATCATTCCGATTTGGTGCGGGATGCCTCCGGTGAAGTCCGCAAAATGCCGGATAACCAGGAGGCTGTCGCGGTGCCGTTGCGCGATGATGTCCGGCTGGTGCTCCTTCGCGACAGACCGCCACTGGGTGCGCTGACGGCAGGGCGCACTTACGCCGTGCTGGGCGCATTCTGGCTGATCTCGCTGGTGCTTGCCGGAGCGCTTGCACGCGGAATCGTCGGTCCGTTGCGCACGCTGGCGGCGCGCATTCCGCGCATCGCCGAGGCTGGCGAGGAGCCTTTGCCCGAAGCTGCCCGAGCGGACGAAATCGGCGAACTCGCCCGCGCCTACCAAACGACCCGCAGGCAGCTCGCCGAAGAGCGCCGGGCGCGTGAACAGGCCGAGCGGCTGGCAACGTTGGGCCGCATGGCTACAGGACTCGCGCATGAGATTAATAACCCGGTCTCCGCAATCAAGCTGCACGCGCAACTGCTGGAAACGGACATGGCAAACGAGTCGCTGGCGATGATTCTGTCGGAGAATGCGAAGATCGAAGCACTCGTGAATCAGTGGATGTTTTTGGCGCGCCCGCAGCCGCCGGCCGTGGCTCCGTGTGACGTGGCGGTGTTGGTCGCCGAAGCGCTTCGAACCGTTGCACCAGCGGCGGCGCACGCGAAAGTGAATGTCCTTTCCGCAGTCACGAGCCGGACCGTGCAGGGCGACAGACGCAGGCTCGGACAGGCGATCACAAACGTGATGATGAACGCGATCCACGCGATGGCGCGGGGAGGGGAGTTACGCATCGAGAGTGCCGGAAGCGCGGTCGTCTTTCGGGACACGGGACCGGGTTTTTCCGCAAGCGCGCTGGAGCGGGCGACGGAGCTTTTTTACAGCGAGAAGGAAGGCGGGATGGGCATCGGGCTGAGCGTCACCGCCGAGATTCTCAAAGCGCACGGTGGAGAGCTGCGCATTGAAAACTCCGCAGGCGGTGCGGTAGTCACGTTTCTATTTCCAGACAAATTATGATCCTCATCATCGAAGACGAACCCGCGCTCGCGAGCGCACTCGCGACCGTCTGCCGACGGCTCGGACACGACGCGGAAACCTGTGCCAGCGGCCATGCCGGGCTTGCGCGACTTCCGGGCGCGCAACTGGCCATCCTCGACATCGGCCTGCCGGATATCTCCGGCCTCGACGTGCTCGACAAAGCGAGAGCGCAAGCGCCGAACGTGCCGGTCATCATCATCACTGCGCACGGCAATCTCGAGAACGCCGTCGCAGCCCGCAAACTCGGCGCCGCCGCGTATCTCGTGAAGCCGCTCGACCTCCGCGAAGTTCAGCAAACCATCAAGCAAGTCCTCACCTCCGCCCCCGCCGCCAAACCCGCATCCGCGAGGCCGCCGCAGATGATCGGCAGTTCGGCAGCGATGCAGCGGGTATTTCTCGAAATCGCCCACGCCACCACCACTGAAGCTCCCATTCTCCTGAGCGGCCCCACCGGCGCAGGGAAGACGCTTGCGGCCCGCGTGATCCACGACAATTCCCCGAGAAGTGCCGCGCCGTTTATCACGCTGCACTGCGGGGCGCTGCCCGAGCACTTGCTGGAGAGCGAGATGTTTGGCCACGAGAAGGGCGCATTCACCGGCGCGACTTCGGACAGGCAGGGACACATCGAGCGGGCGGCGGGCGGGACGCTTTTCCTCGACGAAATCGGGGACATCACGCCGACGGTGCAGGCGAAATTGCTGCGCTTTGTCGAGGAGCGCGCATTTACTCGCGTCGGCGGTCGTTCCGACATCCGGATCGAGCTCCGACTGATCACCGCGACGCACAAGAACCTGCGGGAGGAGGTGAAAGCGGGCCGTTTTCGCGAAGACCTCTTCTATCGACTGCACGTTTTGGAAATCGAGCTGCCGCCCCTCCGCGAGCGCCCCGGTGACATCGCCGCGCTGGCTGGAAACTTCCTCCGTGCCCCGCTGAGTCTGGCTGCCGAGACCATCGAGCTGCTGGAGCGCCACGACTGGCCGGGCAATCTCCGTGAACTCCGCAACGCCATGGAGCACGCCGCCGCCGTGTGTACCGGTCCCGTTCTGCTCCCCCAGCATTTGCCCAAGCACCTCCGCGAAGTCACCGCGCACGACGCGGATTCGGCCCTCGCGGCGCAACTCGCAAGCTGGCTCGACGCGCGTCTCGCTGAAAAGGCAACCTACCGCGAGATGCACGACGCAATCGAGTCCATGGCGTTGAGACACCTGCTCGCGCATTTTGGCGGCAAGCCTACGATTTTAGCCCGAGAGACGGGAATGAACCGGGTGACGCTCCGGAAAAAGGTCGGCCGCGAGCTGGTGGAATAGGCGGTGGTCTTTGCTAGAGGCGCGGATGCGCTAAGAAAAGTGAGCACAAACCATTGACGGATGCTCGTTTCTTCGTAGGGATTAGGGGGCAGCCTTTCGGGGCCGAACGCCCACGACTTCTAATTCCTTCTCAATGAAACTCTCTAAACTCACCCGCGCAATCTGCGCATTCCTCACCATCGCAGCATCGGCCCATGCCGGGCTGATCGGCTACTGGAACTTCGACGATAGTTCGCTGACTGACCTTTCCGGGCGCGGCAACAATGCCCTGTTACCTGCGGCGGTCGGGGCTCCAACGGGGACGGCTACGACTCCCACGTTTGATACTCCGCCGACCACTGGAAACCTGATCCAGCCGTTTGGCGTCCGCGCTGGCGCGACGACTGCGAAGTTTCTGAACTGCAACGTCGGATCGGGCGCGGCTTTGTGGGTGCAAAATCCGACGCCGACGGATCTGTTTAACTTCCCGTCCGGGCGTTACTCGATTTCGTTTTTCACACGACTCCCGTGGGCGCTCGGGAGCTCGGGCGTCTCGATGGTGGCGAAAGGCGGGGAAACCTATAACGCCACTGCGCAAGGCTGGCAGGTTCAGCGCAGCGGCACGACGTCGGACCCAGGATTTGTTTCTCGCGGATTTGGGAGCAACACGGGGTCGATGCAGGCGACGGCGGCAAACTGGGGCTCGGGAAATTCGGGCATCGATAAGATGACGCTCTGGCAGCATGTCGCGGTGGTTTGCGACGGAGCGAACAAGCACATTTACATTAATGGATACCACAGCCGTTCGGAGACTGTGGCAACCGGCTCGCTGACACCGACGACTTCGAAGCTCACGTTTGGTGCGCGGCAGAATGCGGCGACGGGCGTTTGGGAAGGGCACAGCAAGGCGTTGCTGGATGAAATCGCGATTTTCGACCACGCGCTGACTTCGGCGGAGATCGAGGATCTTGCGCGCGGTGCGGACCCCCGCTTCGGGCTTCGTCCGACGACTCGTCCGTTCTGGTTTGGCAATACGGCAGCCGCTCCGACACCGGCGCAGGGCGGTGTGGGATACATCGGTATTCGCGAGACCTTTCTGAATGGCGGTCTGCTTTCCGGGACGACTTACAGCGCGATTTCGCTCCCGTCGGACGCGATCCTTTACGGTCGCGCTTCGGTCGGCACGACTCAGTCGCGCGACGGCACGGCGAATCCTCTCGTTACGGCAATCGACTTCCAAGATCCAGACAATGGCGGAACGGGCGCAAACGGGACGGCTGCGAATTTCTTCACGAACGCATCGGGCGATCAGAACCAGTTTTTCCAATTCGCGCAGGGTGCGTTTCAGGTCAATACGCCGGGGACTTACTCATTCCTTTTTAAAGGAAACGACAGCATGGTTTTCTCGATACTCGGTGTGAATTGGGACAGGCTGAATGCGAACAATGGAACGGGCGTGCTGTCGGGCGAGACGATTTCGAACGGGCAGTCGAGTGCGGACATCGGGATGATTGGTGTCATCACCCTTCCAGCGGGCACATACAATTGGCGATATTTGTACACCGAAGGAACGGGCGCTGCGTGGAACGAGGTTCTTTATGCGCCGGGTGACAAGTTCTCCTACGATTCATCGTTCGTTCAGCTCGGGACATCGACGGGCGGTCTGTCGCTCGTTGACCACAAGCCGATGATGGATTTGAGATCCGACGCACAGTTTATCACGGGCGGTTTACCTGCGAATATCCGGCTCACGTGGGACGCGGCATACGCGACGTCGGTGACGCTGAATGGAGGCGCGTTCTCCAATCAAAGCGTGACAGCAAGCACGATCAAAGGACTCGGCACGACGACGACTCCGTCGCCTGCCGCGACGACGACTTATACGATTTCTGGTGTTCGTGGCGCGCAGACGGTCACGAAGTCGTTCACCGTTTTTGTGAATGCGCCGCCTGCGGTGAACTCGTTCACGGTGGACGATTCCACGGTGCTTGCAGGGCAGTCGCTGACTTTCCGTTGGAATGTCGCGGGCCAGGGTAGCGCTGCGAACAGCGTGACTATCAGTGATGGAACGACGACTACGGATTTGACCTCGCTAACGGATGTAGCGGGTTCGGGAGTGATCACAACTCTGGTAGCTCCGTCGTCCACTCGCGTTTACACGCTCACCGCGACCAATGCTGCGGGAAGCACGACGGCGCAGGTTACCGTTACAGTCGGGCAACCTCCGGTCATCACTTTCACCCCTAGCAATGCGATTATCGAACCGGACACCGCAGTGACGCTGAGCTACAGCGCGCCGAGCGCGACGGCGGTTGCCATCTCTCCGAATTTCTCAAACACGCCGACTCCGGCTCCGTCGGGATCAATCACGGAGCGGATCGTGGCGCAGACGACCTACACGGTCACCGCTTCAAATGCGTTCGGCACATCGACGGCTTCGACCACCGTCCTCATTCACTCATCCCAAGACCTCGGTGTGACGCCAGCCGCCTGGACGCTCACATTGTATAAATCGACCGGGGCTGTGAACACCCTCGCGGATTCTCAAGCGCTCATTAATGGAACGGTCCCGCGTGGTACTGTCACGGTCGGTGCCGCCGCCGTCCAGACGCCGATCACCCTTACCAACCAGCCTACGGTGAATCTCACAGATGGGAGCGGCGACGGAGCGATCGGCGGTGGCTCGTGGCCCACTGCAAGTTGGGGCACTGCGGCGATTGACGATTTCGTCGTGCGTGCGACCGCAGTGCTCGTCGTGAACGCCACAAAAGAATATACGCTGAACATCAACAATGACGACGGTGGCCGGCTTCGTATTGATTTGAATAACGACGGAGATTTCGACGATGCGGGCGAGACGATCATCAATGACGACACGCTGCACGCCACAACGACATTTTCCGCAGCAAAGGTTCTGAACGTCGGGACATACCCGATCGAGTATATATTCTTTGAGCGCGGCGGCGGTGCGGCTGGTGAGACCTTTTACACGAACGCGACGTCGCAGAATCTGCCGTTCACTGTGCTCCCAGCCACTGTGGGTATTACCTTTGCGGACATCCATATCACCGAGGTCATGGCCTCGAACACCAAGACAGTCAAAGACGGGCAGGGAAGTAACTCGGACTACATTGAGATTTACAATGGCACAGGTGCTGCAAGGAGCCTCGCGGGATACTTCCTTACCGACGATCCATTGCTCCTGAACAAGTGGGCATTCCCCTCCGTGCCAGCACACACGATGAGCAGCGGTGAGTATCTACTCGTCTTTGCTTCGTCGAAAAACATCACGCTTCCGGGCGACGAGTATCACACGAATTTCAAGCTCGACCCCGATGGAGAGTATCTCGCGCTGACAAAGAGCGACGGTGCCGGCGGGTACACCATCGTGCAGCAGTTCAGCCCGAGTTTCCCGGCGCAAATCAGCGACATCTCATACGGGGAATACGATACCGAGCACTACGTCGGATTTTTCAGGGTGCCGACGCCCGGCTATCGAAACGTCGGCGGCTACGACGGCTACGTGAATGGCGAGACTCACGCCGTAGTCACTCAGGCCGCGACCCCCGTCCACAATCGTGGTTTCTACAGCGCGCCGATCACTGTCACACTCACGCAGGACGACCCGACGGCGACAATACGCTACACGACGGACGGGGGTCGCGGCCTGAGTGACTACGGCGTGAGTCTCGCCATTCACGTAGCCGTCG
>JAYSTZ010000520.1:0-3279 GCA_043719365.1 Verrucomicrobiaceae bacterium
TGCGTGGGCCGCTGGTGCCGGCGAGAAAAAGACCGCGCCGACCCGCATGGCTTTCGTCTATGTGCCAAACGGCAAGGACATGGCGAACTGGACGCCAAAAACCGAGGGCGAGAACTTTGAATTGCCTGAGATTTTGCAGCCTCTCGCACCCTTCCAGCGCGATATCAACATTCTCACCGGCCTAACCGCAGACAAGGCCCGGCCGCACGGCGACGGAGGAGGCGACCACGCACGCGCGATGACTGCATTTCTTACCGGCAGTCAGGCGAGGAAGACGGACGGCACCGATATCCACGCCGGTGTATCCGTGGACCAGTTGGCCGCAGCACGAATCGGCGAACTCACGCACCTTTCCTCACTCGAAATCGGCTGCGAACCGGGACAGATGGCGGGTGGCTGCGATAGCGGATATTCCTGCGTGTATTCCGGCACGATGGCATGGCGCTCCGCGACCCAGCCTCTCCCAAAAGAAGTGAACCCGAAGCTCGTGTTCGAGCGGATATTTGGCGGCGGAGATGACGCAGGTCGCAAACAGCGACAGGCGTCCCGCAAAAGCGTGCTCGATTTCATTCGCGAGGATTCCAAGTCGCTCTCGAAGCAACTCGGTCGCTCCGACCAGCAGAAGCTCGACGAATACTTCTCCAGCATCCGCGACATCGAGCAGCGGATGCAGCGTGCTCAATCGCTCCCCACGCTCACGGCCCCTGCCGATTTTCCGGTCCCCGGCGGAGTTCCGGACAAATACGAAGATCATATTCGCATGATGAGCGACCTGATGGTGCTCGCATTCCGCACCGACGCGACTCGCGTTTGCACCTTCGCCTTTGCCAACGAAGGCAGCAATAAAGCCTACGCGGAGATCGGCGTCCACGAAGGCCACCACGAGCTCTCGCACCACGGACGCGACCCAAAGAAGCTCGCGAAGATCCGCGAGATCAACAAATTCCACACCCGCCAGCTCGCTTACCTGTTGGAGAAGCTCAAATCGGTGAAAGAAGGCGAGGGGACCTTGCTCGACAATTGCATGATCGCCTACGGCAGCGGCAATTCCGACGGTGATCGCCACAATCACGACGACCTGCCAATTTTGCTCGCGGGCGGCGGCGGAGGGACCATCAAAACCGGTCGTCACATCCGTTACGCAGGCGAGACGCCGGTGTCGAATCTATGGGTCTCGATGCTCGAAAAAATCGACGTGCGAGTCCCGGTGGGCGATAGCACCGGCGGGCTGAAGCTGGGTTAATTTTTGCGGGAAACGGTCCTGCGCTTTACAAACGGCGGGGTGTTGTTCATCAAGACGGGATATGACCACCCCAAAAGTTTGGACAATCAATGGCAGGATTCCGCGCGCAAAACTGTCTCCGCTTTATCGCTTCGGCACGTTCCTCGCAGCCGTCGGGATGGTGTTGCTGCCGTTGATTTATCTCGCGATGATCGCCGCCGTTGGCTGGTGGCTGTATGACTACGCGATAAACGGAACGGATCGGATCGCCGAACATTCCGGGCGAACTTCAAAAAGCGGTTTCTGGCTCTATGTCGTGCCGCTCGTCGTCGGTGCGATGGTGATCGTCTTTATGATTAAGCCGCTGTTTTCCCGACGGCCAAAATCCGTGGAGCCACGGCGCTTGAAGCCGGAGGATGAGCCGGAGTTGTTTGAGTTTATCGGGCAGATTTGCGACCTGGTCGGCGCGCCTCGTCCGAAGCGTGTGCAGGTGGACCTCCAAGTGAACGCTTCCGCCGGGCTCACGCATGGGTTCTGGAGTTTGTTCTCGCGGAACCTCACGCTGACGATCGGTCTGCCGCTCGCGGGCGGGCTCTCTACGCGTGAATTCGGCGGGGTCTTGGCGCATGAGTTCGGGCATTTTGCGCAGGGCGCGGGGATGATGACGACTTACATGGTGCGGGTGGTGAGCATGTGGTTTGCACGGGTTGTGTATGAGCGCGACCGTTGGGACGCGACGCTCGATGCTTGGGCGAAGGATAGCGACTTCCGCATTATGATCGTGCTGCAAATCGCGCGCTTTTTCATCTGGTGCGTTCGCCGCGTTTTGTGGGTGCTGATGATGGTCGGGCAGTTCATCTCCAGCGTGCTGATGCGGCAGATGGAGTTCGATGCGGACCACTACGAAATCCAGTCCGGCGGAACGGACGCGTTTATCGCGACATCGCGCAGGTTGCGCATTTTGAACGTCGGCTCGCAGGTCGCAAATAATCGCATGGCGCAGTCGTATCAATCCCGCCGCCTCGTGGACAATCTGCCGGGGTTTATGACGCTCGAAGCGGAGTTGCTGAACGACGAAACGCGCAAGAAAATCGCCGAGGCGTCTGCGGGCGAAAAGACCGGATGGCTCGATTCTCATCCGAGCGATAAAGAGCGCATCGCCGCAGCAGAGCGAGCTGCAGCAGCCGGGGTGTTGACGGGCGAGGCGCCGGGCACGGAACTCTTTCGGGATTTTGCGGCCCTCAGCCGGGAGGTGACCATGACTTACTATCGCGACGTGCTGGAACTGCCCGTGAAGGATATCGCGCTTCTCCCGCTGGACGACATGGCGAAGGAGTCTCACGGAAGCAAACGCGGAGGCGAAGCGATGGATGCATTTTTCCACGGTGCGCTGACGGCCCGGACGATGGTTTATCTCGCCCCGGAAGATCTTGCCCCGGAATCTCCCGGCCTCGTCGCCCGCAACAAGGCTGCGCGGATGCAAACGGCTGACGCCGACAAAGAGCGGGCGAAGGAGCTTTCGGAGGCTTTGGATCGGGAACATGTCGTGCGCAGCGTCAAAGCGATTACCTCCGCAAAAATCCCGCTGAAAGATCTTGCAGCGCTGAAACTGCAAAGCACGAAGCTCGACTACCTCACCGCCGAATTCTCCGTAGTCACGGCGAAACTCGACGGGTTGGAAACCGCCACTCAACCACTCCTCGCGATGTGCCGCGAGCGGCTCGCCAGCGCGCTCAGTTATCTTCTTTCGATGCCGGACTTTGACCCGGCGTTGAACGGGGAGATTCGCCGTTTCATCTCCATCCTTCGCTGCTTGCAAGGCCTCGATCCCACGTTGCGCAACATCCGGGCGCAAAGCATCGGCCTCGGTGCGGTGCTAAATGCCATGGGAGGCTCGTCTGACCAGCAGGCCGTTTATGCAGTCGCGAGTAGCGCTGCCGATGCACTGAAGCCGCTCGTCGAACGTGTCCTCGCTGCGACGAAAGAAGTGGCATATCCGTTCCCGCACGCTGGAGGCATTGTAAAGCTGGCGGAGTATCTCGTCGCCGATGTTGGCC
>JAYSTZ010000053.1:0-4763 GCA_043719365.1 Verrucomicrobiaceae bacterium
TTCCCCTCATCCCTTCGCAAAGGCCACCGCAAAGGCTCCTGCTTGTCGCTCTGGACGGGCTGGAAGCCCGATCCCACCCCGACTGGCAAGATGCCTGTCTTACTACAGCAGCATTCCACATTTAATCACACCCGCGAAAAAGTCGCGGGTCAGAGCGCTCCCTTCACCGATTCCAGCCGGGCGAGAAACTCCTTGTTTCCGTCGCCGCCGAGGATCGATGAGTCGATGCAGTCGCGCCACTCCAGACGCAAGCCTTCCGGTGTGGGCGGCATCGTGGCGACAAAAGTGCGCACTTTTTCCACCGCCGCCGCGTGGAGCTCGGGCTCGCGGACAACCCCGCGGCCCACATCCTGGCGGCGGAGCTCAAACTGCGGCTTAATCAACGGAATGATTGTTCCGCCGGGCTTCAGCACGCTGAGTGCCGGCGGGAGGATGAGCGACAGCGAGATAAAGGATACGTCGATGACAATCAGGTCGATGGCGTCCGGCACATCTTCGCGGGTGAGGTATCGGGCGTTGAGTTTTTCCCGGACGACCACGCGCGTGTCGGAGCGGATACGCCAATCGAGCTGGCTGTGTCCGACATCAATGGCCCACACTTTCACTGCGCCTTGCTGGAGCAGACAATCCGTGAAGCCGCCGGTGCTCGCGCCGATGTCGAGGCAGATCATCCCCGCAGGCGAGATGCCGAACGTCGCGAGCGCGCCCTCCATTTTATACCCTCCCCGCCCCACGTATTTCTCAGGCGCGGCGACGGAAATGTCGGCGTCTTCCTCGAACGTGGAGCTCGCCTTATCCACGACCCGATCTCCGCAGCGCACCTGCCCCGCCATGATGGCACGGCGGGCCTTCTCGCGGCTCTCGAAGAGCCCGCGGGCGACAAGGAGCAAGTCGAGACGGAGTTTTGACACGGAGGCGTGGGTAGGCGGGTAACGGGCAAAACGCAACTTTTCGCGGCGGATGGCTGGAGAAACTTGCGCCCTGCGCCGTGGCTGCTACACGGCGCTGATGTCCGATACAGATTTACGCGATGCAATTAAAGTCATGATGGTCGAGAGCCTCATGCTGAAAATCCCAAAGGAGGAAATCCGCGACGACGCGCCGTTGTTCGATCCCGCCGGGCTCGGGCTCGATTCCATCGATGCGCTGGAGCTCGTCGTGGGCATGGAGCGGACCTTCGGCGTGGGCGTCCCCAACTCCGAAACGGCGCGTCAGGCGCTCGCAAGCGTGAACGCCATCCACGACTACATCGTGGCGACGAGGAAGTAGCTTCCGCGAAAAATCGGGAAAATCGTTTTGACAGCGGCGGCTCGTCCGCTAGTTTCCGCCTTCGCTTTCCGGCATCCGCCGGTTACACGCCTGGGTAGCTCAGTTGGTAGAGCACGTCCTTGGTAAGGACGAGGTCGCCGGTTCAATCCCGGTCCCCGGCTCTCCCATTCTTAGTGAATGGTGACTCGTGAGAAGTGACTTGTGTCGCAAGCGTTCATCGACCCTTTCTCGCTTGCGACAAGTCACTTCTCACCAGTCACAAGTCACCACCGCCGACCCTCTACGGCTGGCTGAGCAAAGCCACTTCCTCAGCAATAATCCGCAGCCCTTCACGCACAACCGCCTCGGGCTGCGCAAAATTGAGCCGCAGACATTGCCTGCTGTGATCCCAGTCTTCATCAAGCCCGAAAAAGAAGTATTCGCCCGGAACGATGAGCACCTTGCGGACTTTGAGTCGCTCGTAGAGCTCCCGCGTCGGGATGCGGAGATTCTGGAACCAGAGCCAGAAAAAGAACGCACCTTCGCTGGCATGAATGGCCCATTCGATTTCCACAAATGCCTCGCGGACCCATCCAAGAGCGGCGTGACTTTTCTGCTCGTAAAACGGACGCAAAATCTTCGGGCCGAGCGCCAGAATCTCGCCGCTCTCAATCAGCGGGATGACAAGCTGTTGCCCGATGTTTCCGTTCGCGAGCCCGGCAATGGCCGTCATGGCGGCAATCGCTTCGGTGATGCCGCGCGGCCCGATGATTACGGATGTGCGCGTGCCGGGCAACCCGAGCTTCGAGAGGCTCAGCGTCATAATAATGTGCGGCTCCCAAAATGGTTTTGCGTCGGTGAAAATCACTCCGGGAAACGGCGCGCCATACGCATTGTCGAGGATGAGCGGGATGCCGTGCTGCTTCGCGAGTTCCGAAAGACGGCGCACTTCGTCATCGGTGAGCACGTTGCCTGTCGGGTTCGTCGGGCGCGACACTGCGATGGCCGCGATGTCGCCACCGCGCAACGCGGCCTCCACTGCGGTAAAATCGATCCGGTATTTAAAAATGCGCGCCTCTTTTCCCTGCGGCCATGTGATTTCCGGGCGGCACGCGATAAAAATCCCCGCGTCGAATCCTTGGTCCGCATAGCCGATGTATTCGGGGCAAAGCGGTAGCAAAATCTTGCGATGCAGTCCGTCGCTGTGAGCACCTGCGAGCAGATTGAAGAGGAAGAAAAACGCGCTCTGCCCGCCATTTGTCACCGCGATATTTTCAGGCGCGATCGACCATCCGAACTCCCGCTGGAGCAGCGCCGCGAGTCCTTTGATGAACCGCGGATTCCCCTGCGGCGGATCGTAATTGCCCAGCATCCGGTCAAACGCCGGGCGATCCGCGAGAAGCTCCACCATTCGTTCGCGCCAGAGCGCCTGAATTTCGGGCACGGCCGCGGGGTTTCCTCCGCCGAGCATGAGCATGTCGGGCCACTCGGTCATCGCACGACCGAGGTCGTCCATGAGTTCGAGGATTCCACTGCGGGCCGTGAGCTTGGCCCCGACTTTGGAGAAGCGTTGGCTTTGCATTATTTCCCGATGCAGATGAGCCGTGAGAAGGTCCGCACAAACATCTTCCCGCCGCTGACGGCGGGCGTTGCGTAGCTTTCCTTTTCGTTAAACGGAAACCGCTGAATCAGCTCGAACTCCTCGCCCGCAGCGATGCTCACGAGTTCCCCGGAGCGGGTGAGGTTATAAAGCCGCCCGCCTTTTCCGCCCACGCAAATCGGGCTCGCGTAGTAAGGCCCTTCCACGCGCTCACTCCAGAGTTGCTCGTTGGTCGCGGCACGGATGCAGGTGATGGTTCCGTTTTCTTTCCACAGGAAAAGCAGGTCGCCCACGACAATCGGCGTGGGCACGTAAGCACCGATGCGGACGATTTCGTAGGCCTGCTCGGGCTTCGATTCTGCGGTCCCTTTCACCACTTTGATTTCGCTCGCCGCTTGTCCTTGTCCGCTCTGCACAACAACCCAGCCTTCGCCGGTGACGACGGGTGAAGCGACGGTGCGGAGCTTGAAAATATCGGAAATGGCCCACAGTTGCTTGCCAGTCGCCGGGTCGAGTCCGAGCAGTCCGTTGTCCGTGGAAAGACTCACGAGCTGCGATGCCTTGGCGGCGAAGCAAGGCGTGGCGATGGAGTGCTGACCGCCTTTGATTTCGTTCTTCCACAGCGTCTTCCCGGTTCCCGCATCGTATGCCTCGATGAACGAGCCGGGTTCGTCCTGACTGCTCTGCAAATACACCACGCCCTTCTCCACAATTGGCGAAGCTCCGGGACCATGCTGCGATTTGAAAGAGCCGAGGTCGCGTTTCCAGATTTCCTTCCCATCGGCCTGCGCGAGAGCCACGAGCTGGCTGCCGTCCGGCCCCGCAAACCACGCATAGACGCGCTCGGCATCGACAGCGCATGACGGCGACGCGAAGCTGTTGTCCGCATGTTTCTTATATCCGCCCGTCTCGTATTCGCGGAACCACTCCACTTTTCCGGTCTTCGCATTGACGGAAACAACGCTGCGTTTTGCCATCTCCGCCTGCCGCGAATCTGGAGTGCAAGTGACGAACACATGGTCGCCCCAAACCACGGGCGATGAGTGCCCGGAGCCCGGCAGCGAGCAAGTCCATGCGATGTCCTTTTCCGTCAACTGCGCAGGCAGGTTCGCAGTCCCCTGCCCCGATCCATTCGGTCCGCGAAAGCGCGTCCACTCTTGGGCATTGGCGGCGGCGGCGAGGAGAAGGCTGGCAAAAAGAATCTTCATGCGTTGAAGCAGTCTGAAAATCATGCGGGACGGAAGGAAAAAACTGCACGGAGCACGGGCTACTTTTACAAATGGTGCGCTTGTTCCGCAATCGAAGCGAACTCAAAGATCTGAGAGTGGAGCAGAAGGGTGTGATTAAAAGTGGAATGCTGCTTGTAGTAGGAGAGGCATCTTGCCTTTCGGGGTGGGATGGTGCTTCCAGCCCGTCCAGAGCGACGTGCAGGAGCCTTTGCGGTGGCCTTTGCGAAGGGAAAAGGGGAAACTGGACAGGCTGGAAGCCCATCCCACTCCGACAGCCTGGAAGGCTGTCCTACTACCGTCGCGCGTCGCGCTTCCATTCCACTTTTAATCACACCCGGAGCAGAAACCTGAAGATTTCTATTGCCATAAAACATTATTTCAATTATTTCTGAAAATACAAGATGAGTGAAGATACAACCAACTCGAATCCAGACCGCGCCCGATTCCGGGCCGTGAGGGATGAGTTTGTCACTCAATGGGGAACGCTCGGTGGTGCCTGGGGAATCAACCGAACGATGGCACAAATCCACGCCCTTCTTATGGTTTCGACCGAGGCTCTGAGCACGGACGAAATCATGGACGAGCTCCAGATTAGCCGCGGCAATGCCCACGGAAACATCCGCGATTTGATCGGTTGGGGCCTCATTCGCAGTGTCGTGAAGAAGGGCGAGCGCAAAGAGTTTTTC
>JAYSTZ010000521.1:0-7785 GCA_043719365.1 Verrucomicrobiaceae bacterium
AATCGTCATCATAGTCATCCTCGCTGTCCTGTTCATGCCGGCGTTTTTGAAGCATCAGGAAAGCGCTCGCCGGGTTGTATGCACGGCTCGCTTGAAGAGCCTCTATGTGGCTACCTCAAGCTTCATGGGGAGCAACGACGGACGATGGCCGCGTATCATGCCCACGATGAGTGAAGATGCGAAGTTCGCCCAACAGTGGTACGATGTGGTGAGCCAGCATGGCCTCGGCTGGCAGGATCTCACGTGTCCTTCCGTACAGCGGAAAGTCGGAAATCCAGATGTGACGGACCCCAAGTTTCATCGCATGGACTATATCAGCACGTTTTTTGACGACCGTCCCGGCACCGCCATGAAATGGGCGTATATGCCGTGGTTTATGGAACGTCAGGACATGCACGGAGGGCAGCTTGTCATCATGACGAACGGGACCGTGGTGGACCTCCGTGAAGCGCGCAGGCTCACCTCACAGCCGGCTCTTTAACCCGGTGCGGCTCATTGCGGCCTTGTTCGAATTGAAGAAGTAGCGCAAACAGGATCCGATGTTTTTTGACGCTGCAATCAATCCTGCTGAAATCGCGCTTCTTCCGGGCAGAGACCTGTCCGAAACGACCTGTGTGGTCTTTGATATTCTCAGGGCGACCTCGTCGATGATTACCGGGCTCGCAAACGGCGCGGTGGAGATTTGGCCCGTGCAAACCATCGAACAGGCACGGGAACTCCGCGCGAAGATGCCGGACATTGTCCTCGGGGGCGAAAGACACGGCGACCGGATCGAAGGATTCGACGTGGGGAACAATCCGCTCGAATATGCAGCTCTCAAAGGAAGGCGCATCGCCACGACGACCACGAACGGCACCGTGGCGCTCCGGTCCTGCGACGCTGCAAAGCGCGTTCTCGTCGGGGCCATCTTGAATCTCGACGCATTGCGCGCAGAGATTGCCGGGGAGAAAAGCGTGCTGCTCGTCTGCGCAGGCACTTTCGAGACGCTTGCGCTGGAGGACGTCATGGCTGCGGGAATGGTCGCGCGATTGTTTCCGGAGGCTGAATTGTCCGACGCTGCGCGGACTTGCGTGGCGGTGGCAAACAGCTTCGCGACTCCTCTCGACGGCCTTCTCGCGGCCCGAAATGGACGAGCCCTTGCAGACCGCGGGTGGTGGGACCAAATCGAATGGTGCGCGGATGTCTCGCGTTTTTCCACAGTTGGTGTATTGAATGGCGGCATCATACGCCCGGCATGAAAGAACCGATCATAAAAGCGCCCGGCCCGATTCGAGGGCTGCTGGACGAATTTGCGCGAATGCCCGAGGGGCGGCGCACGTTCGTCGCGGGGATGATTGCGGTCGTATTGCATGCTGTGGTTTTTCTCGGCGGGGGACTCGCGATTTTCCGTCTGCAGAGGGACCATGCTGCGACCAAGCCTCTGGAGAGAAAGCGATCTCAACTCGAAGTCACGCTCTACACACCCACGCCGGCGCCGAAGCTTGCAGCGGCCACGCCCACGCCCGCACCGGAGCCCATCTCGCCGCAGGAGGAGAAACAACTCGAGGAAAAGTTCCGGCTTTTGCCTGAGGAAATCCAGCAGCAGTACATTGATGTGGACGGTCTTGCGCGGAAGAAGAATCTCTCGAAGCGAGCGCTTCTCGAAAGCTGGGCGGACAGCGTGGCGGGCAGCCGGTTGCCCGGAAAAGGAGAAGGTCCGCTCCCTTCGCAGATGGGGAAGGAGATGCCGTTCACGAATTTCAAGGATCAGCAAGTTTCGCTTGGAAAAGAAAAAACGCTGGCGGAAGCCGATCTCGACAGCCGCCTCCCTCAATTGCCTACAAACCCCGCCGACATCCGCCCCATTTTTCAGCCCCAGCCGATTCCTCGCGAGGCGCTGGCTCCGACCACGGCGCAGCGCCCGATCCCGAAAGTTGCCGAGGTCGCAAAGGTGCGTCCAAAAGATGAGGCGGCAGCCCCTACGCCCGCCCCGAGTCGCTTGATGATTGCCAAAGCGACGACTCCGCCGCCCATCAAAAAGGTGCGGGAAGCGAGCCCGGATGAGATCCCCATGTATCTCAATCAGCCCGAGCAAAAAGTGGTGCCCGATGTGAACCTCCGCCCCGAACCTCCGCCCGAGCCTCTCCGCCCAAAGCCCCTCCCGACGCCGGAACCAAAGCCGGAGCCTACGCCCGAGCCTGTAAAAGTTCAGCCCACTCCGGTGCCAAATGCGAAACCGGATCCGAAGCCGCCCGTCCGCGAAGCCATCTCCATAATCGTTTCGGCGCGCGTGCCGAACCAGACGCGCCCTCAGCCGGTGAGCAATCCGGGATACGCGCCACATCAAGTGCAGACGCAGATTCAGGGCGGCAGCGCGCCGCCGGGGGACAACGGGGTGGACGCAGCGGCCACGATTTCCGGAAAGTATAAGAAAGGGCTGAACACCACGATCGGCTCGCGGTGGACATTTTTCGTGAACGATCCGAAATTTGGCAGCCTCGTCTCGGCCGGACAGACGACCGTCCAGTTTACGCTCGACGGACGCGGAAAAATTGTGCGGATCAAAGTCACCGACAATACTTCCAATCCTGCTCACGCACAGCTCTGCGAGCGCGCCTTTCTTGAATCCCAGCGCGACATCGACCCGCCGCCTCCAGAGGTGCTTCGCAACGGGGTTTACGAAGACAGTTTCACGTTCGTCCTTTACTAAAAATCATGTTCATCCGCTCAGTTGCAGTTTTTATTGCGCTCGTCGCAACCGCCGGGGCACAGGCTCCGGATGCAGTCCCCCCGAAGCCCAGGGTCATCACACTTCCCAAAAAAACGACGCCAACGGCGAAGTCGAAGCCGAAGCCAAAACCGAAAGCGAATTCCGCGCCCGCGCCGGAGGAACGGGCCTCGCTCCCGCCACCCGACGCGGCACCCGAGCCCGAAGCGCCGAAGCGCAACCGCGCGGGAGATAGCGCGGTCGGCGCGTATATGCCGAAGGTGAAAGCAGCGCTAGGGAAATCCTGGGCCGCGACGCTTCAGCCCCGCGCTGCGGAATTCCAACCGGGCAATGTGAGTGTCACTTTCAAGCTTGATGCGGAAGGCAAGGTCACGACCATCGCCACGACGCAGAATTCGTCCAACGCGGCATTCGGAAAGTTTTGCGAGGACTACGTGCGCGGCATTCAATTTGAACCGCCGCCGGTTCGTGCATTGGAAGACGGGACGCTTGAGATTCCATTCACCTTCTGGCTCTACTAAAAACTCATGCCGACCTGCCTTAGTCTTTTTGCCGCTGCCTCGAACCTGCCGTTGTTCGAGCGTGTCTTTGCGTTTTTTAAAACCGGCGGACTGTTCATGATTCCGCTCCTCCTGTGCTCGGTCATCGCAGTGACCGTCACCATTATGCGGGCCATCGCGCTGCGAAGGCATCTCGTCATCCCCGAGGAACTGGAAAAAGAGATCGAGCGACTCCAGCCGCACGACACGCCGGAATCCGTAGTCCGACTCGCCCGGATGGCCCGCAACGACCCTTCCACGCTCGGTCGCATAGCTCAGGTCGGCCTCGGGAATCTCCAGCTCCCGAAAGAAGAAAACATGAATGCGCTGCAGACCACTGCGCGGCACGAAGTCGTGCAGCTCGAGCGCGGTTTGCACATCCTTGAAATCATCATCGGCATCGCACCGCTTATCGGACTGCTTGGTGCAGTGTCCGGTTTGATCGCTGTCTTCGGGGCGTTTGGCGAGAGTCAAGGAACGCAAGATCCGCAACGCATCGCATCCGGCATTGCCGAGGCCCTTAGCACCACAGTCGTGGGTCTCGCGATTGCCATCCCGAGCCTGATCGCGCACGGGTTGCTGATGAAGAAAGTCGAACAAATGGCTGCCGACATGGAACTGCTCATGTCCGGCCTTTTGGCGAAATGTTACAATCAGAAAGCGCGGCGTGGAGCCCCGATTGCCAGCGCTTACGACTTCGAACCCGAGCCCGGCGAATGAACTTCCTTCCCCGCCGCCGCCGCAAGCCGGAGATCATGATCGTCTCGTTGATCGACATCTTCGCGATCCTGCTCATCTTCGTCATCGTGAATACGACATTTCGCCGCGAGCAGCCGGGCGTCACCATCAAGCTGCCGGAGTCCAAGACGGCCGTCGCAGTGCAGACCGGCAGCGAAGCACTAAAGCTGAGCATCGACGAAAAAGGTGACGTCTATCTCGGTGCGAAAAAAGTGAGTATTTCAGAGTTGCGCGGCGAGCTCGACGCCCTGATGAAGCTGCCTGCACCGCCCCGGCTTGCGCTTGCCCCGGACAAGCGAGCATCGGTCGGCTCCCTCATCAGCGTGCTCGATGCGTTGAAAGAAGCTGGCGTAAAAGGCGACCTTGCTGCATTCACAGAAAAGGCACCATAACGAAGACGAAATGACAATTGCCACAAATCACGCGGCCACTACTTTGAACCAACCAATTAAATGACGCTCGGGAATCTCCTATCGGAAGACACCATCCTGCCGGAGATGCAGGCCACGGAACGGTACGCGGCCATCTCTGAACTCGTGACCCTGCTCGTCGCGCGCAATAAAATCGCGGCGGAGGATCAGGATGTCGTCCTGACTGCACTTCGTGCACGCGAAGAAACGATGAGCACGGGAATCGGATTCGGCATCGCAATTCCTCATGCGTCATCGGACAAAGTTACCGAGGTCGTCGCATGCTTTGGGCGCAACACAAAGGGAATCGAATTTGAGTCGCTCGACAATCAACCCGTTCGATTCGTAGTTCTGTTTGTCGTTCCGAAAGATCAGTTTCAGGTCCATCTCCGGACTCTTGCTGCGATCGCGAAGTTCCTGAATGACCGCACCGTGCGGGACAGTCTGGCCACAGCCGGGACCGCTCAGGAAATTCTCGCGATTTTCCAAAAGAGCGCAAAACCATAGGACGACTTCATGCGACGGTTCGCCTTGCTCCCGGTTCTGTTTTTGCTGCTGCTCTGCTCCGCCGTGCGTGCTGAGAAATACGATATCGATCAATATGGTGCCACGGTCAGCGTGCCGGATGGCGAAGGCTGGTTCCGCCGGGGAGGCCCGACACTTAAGGTCGGTGAGTTCGTTGTTTTTGCGCTGAATTCAACTACCAAAGGGCACTTCGGAGTTGCGGTCATACCCGGCTATCCCACCAACGATATCCGTCATGGTACCGTGCTCGCCCGAGTCATGGAAACCATCCGAGGGCTTGGCTTCGAGCCTTCCAGGCAACGCTTCGGGACGCAGAACGATCAGCCGTATGTCGAGGTCGTTGGAGGGCTCAAGGCACCCGAGGGTGACAGTTTCGTGATGGTTGCACGGGGTATCCTTCGGAATGGGTTCCTCTTCATTACTTTGCAGGCAGACAAAGGGGCCGACGAAGATGCCGACCGTGCGGAGTTCATGGCCCATATTGAGACGCTTCGGTTTGAAAAAGCCGCCATTTTGGAGCGACCGCAGATTGAGGCGCGAGTACCGGAAATTGGTAAATGGTACTATCGGACGTTTCGCGTCGCAGCCCTCGCCGGATCAGCCCTATTACTTGGTTTTTTCGTAATGCTCTTCATCACTCGCCACCGCAGTTCGCGATAGCCGATGGCTTCCCGAGTTCTGCTTTTCCTCCTGTTTTTCTCCGCTCGAATATGGGGGAGGGAAACGGTCATCGTCTTCCTCGTCGGAGATAGCGAATATAGGACTGCCGAAACGGTTTCTGTATGGGCTCGCAATGAATTGGAGCCTCTTGGTGTCCGATGCACTTATCTTTTCGATGACCCGACAAAGCCGTTCGATTTCCCCCAGCTTGCAACGTTGGAGAAGGCGGATGCGCTGTTCATCAGCATTAAGCGCCGCGGACTGCCACCCGCACAGATGGCGGCGATTCGGGCGTTTGCAGAGAGTGGAAAGCCGGTCATCGGAATTCGGACTGCAAGTCATGCGCTCGATCCCAAAAAGCCCGCAGAAGGCGAGGCCGTCTGGCCGACTTTTGATCGGGATATTTTCGGCGGGCATTACGAAAAACATTATGGCAAAGGGCCTGCCACCATCGCCCGTATGGAGGCCGGTTCGGCTGCGCATCCGATTCTCACGGCTATTCCATCCGGCGAGCTGCGGTTTTCTTCGCACCTCTACAAATGCCGGGAACTCGCGGCGTCCACAAAAGTCCTTCTTACCGGAACCATCGAAGGAAAGCCGGATGTCATGGAGCCTGTCGCGTGGCTGAATCTCGGGGACAAGCGCCGCACTTTCTACACGTCGCTCGGTTCACCGGAGGATTTTGAGCAGCCTGTGTTCCGTCGGTTGCTGCTCAACGCTACTCTCTGGCTCGTCGGACAGCCCGTCCCGACCGCCGCGGCCAAGTAGAAGTCGCGTGCGATTCAATCACCCGATTGCAACCGCGCCGTTCCGCTGACAGTATCGCACAATGATGAATGTTGAATGGAGTAAAGTGCGGGCAGAATTCCCGATTCTCGCGCAGGAGGTAAATGGGAAGCCGCTTGTCTATTTTGACAACGCTGCAAGCTCCCAAAAGCCGAAGGCGGTCATCGACGCGATCTCGCATTATTACGAGCGCGACAACGCCAATGTTCACCGTGGATTACACGAACTGAGCTCCCGCGCGACCGATGCTTACGAAGCCGCGCGCGGCAAACTTGCACGCTATCTCGGCGCTGATTCGCCGGATGAAATCATCTTCACCCGAGGCACAACCGAGGCCATCAATCTCGTCGCGAATACGTGGGGCCCGCAGAATTTAGAAGCGGGCGACGTGATCCTGCTCACGGAAATCGAGCATCACAGTAATCTCGTCCCATGGCAGATGCTCGCAGCGCGGACCGGAGCGACGCTTCGCTTTGTGCCTCTCGCAGACGATGGAACTCTGGCGTTCACGCCATCGCTGCTTGATGGAGTGAAGCTCTTCGCGTTCACTCACATTTCCAATTCCCTCGGCACCATCAATCCCGCAGCGGAATTCTGCCGGGCAGCTCGCGATGCCGGCGCGGTGACGCTGGTCGATGGCGCGCAATCCGTCGGGCACATCCCCGTCGATGTCCGTGCGATGGGCTGCGATTTCTACGCATTTTCCGGTCACAAAATGTGCGCGCCGACGGGCAGCGGAGGATTGTATGGGCGGCTGGAAATGCTCCGCTCAATCCCTCCATGGCACGGCGGCGGGGAGATGATTGTCAGCGTCACCTACGAGCGCGCGACTTACAAACAGCCGCCTTACAAATTTGAAGCGGGCACGCCCAATATTGCGGGTGCCGTCGGGCTCGGTGCCGCCGTGGATTACTTAGAATCACTTGGGCGGCCCGCGATTTTTGAGCACGACTCCAAACTCGCTGCGCAGGCCATCGCGATCCTTTCGGAGATTCCCGGGGTCCGCGTTCTTGGGCCAACGGGCGTGCGTGGTGCGCTCGCGTCATTTCACGCGGAGTGGGCGCATCCACACGACCTCACCACCTACGCGAATGAGCACGGTCTCGCGCTTCGGGGCGGGCACCACTGCAATCAGCCGCTCATGCGCAAGCTCGGGCTTCCCGGCACCACGCGGGCGAGTTTCTACTTTTACAATACGTCGGAAGAGGTCGAGCGCATGGGCGAGATTCTGCGCGCCGCACGGAAATTCTTCGACGCGTAACAATCCTCTCAGTCCCTAAGACTCAGGTGAAATCCGCCTTTCCATGATTCTACTTCAACCAATGACACGCTTCATTCTCGCAACGACTATTGCTGCCGCCACCGCATTCGCCACGCCGCCTTTTCCGAAAGAAGCGGAACTTCTCAAAGACGTGAAGGT
>JAYSTZ010000522.1:0-3271 GCA_043719365.1 Verrucomicrobiaceae bacterium
AGCCGGCCGAGCGTCCGCAGCTCGTCCCGGATGTAGGTCTTCAGCATCTCCGGCCCGTCGGTGCTGATCGTGAACGTGACGCCGTTGCGCCGGAACGTGTCGAAGATCCAGCGGACCTCCTCCCAGCCGGACACGACGCGGGTGTTCACGTTGGACGTCGGGCAGACCTCCAGCACGATGCCGCGCTCGCTGAGGGCGTCGCACATCGCATCGTGGATGTCCGGCCCCTGCACATAGGTGCGGGCACCTTTAAAACGGAGCGTGAGCGAAAAATCAGCGATCATGGCGATGGCGCGTGTGTATGCGCAGATGCTGGGAATGCGGAAGCGCGAAGTTCCCGGAGACCACCTCGCCCGCCGGCACGGCACGGATGACCACGCTCCCGAGTTGCACGCGGGCCCGGTCGCCAATCTCGATGCCGTCGGAAATCACCGCCGCCGGCCCAACCCAAACATCGCTCCCGATACGCGCAGTTCCCGCCAGGACCGCCCGTGCGCCGATGCACGTGGCCCGTCCAATGATGCAGCCGTGCCCGATGCTCGCGCCAGGGCCGAGCTTCACGTCGTCTCCGATTTCCGTGTAATCGCTAAAATAAGGCCGCTGAATGAGCGCCGCCGAAAGAATCTCGCATCGCTCGCCGATGCGCACGCCGCCAGCGAACTCGATCATCGTGTTTTTTCCTCCGACAAACGTGTCCTGCAATCCACGCCCGCCGATGACGACATGCGGGCCAATGAGCGTGTCGGCACCAATAATCGTGAAATCCTCAATGACCGCATGTGCTCCGATCGTCACGCCGGATTCGATGATGACGTTCCTCCCAATCACCGCAGTCGGCGCGATTCGTGCCGACTCGTGAATCTGCGACTCGCCGTGCAGCGCCATCGTCCCGGCAAAAAAAAGCGCGTTATGCAGCGCGTAGAACGCTCCTTTTGGCTCGTCGGAAATGACGCAGCCTTTCCCCTCCGCGACGCTCCCAGCCAGGGCACTCGTGGTGATGATTGCGGCGACGTTCGGATTCTCGTTCGCGAGGGAAATCGCGGCTTCTTCCAGCGCGTAGCACACGGCCCCGGCGCGCTGCGAGCGGGGCGGATGCGTGACGGCGACGGTGGCATCGCGAAGGACATTCGTGGATGGAAAAAAGTGAGCTAAACGCATGGCATATATGTCCAGTCCAGTAGCGGCCGAACCGTGCCGATCCATTTTCCAAACCAGTATCGCGAAACCTCACCCTCGGCGACCTCGAACGTGAAAAGGTTCTGATGATCTTCGAGCGGGCGGCCTTTCTCCACGAGCAACACCCGGACGCGATAGTTGTTATCGTTCATCAAGTTCGCCGGGATGTGACAAACCGCACGCGCGACACCCTGCGGGGTTTCGACTCGCGGCGATGCCGTATTGAACGCAGCGACATCGTCGTCGGTATAAAGCAGAAGGCTCACGTTGAGCGTCGCGCCGGGCTTGCCGTTCCAAAACTCAAATTCCAAATCGAACGCCGTCTGCACATCGAGCACGCCCGATTCGCTCTTCGGCACGAGCCGCGCAGAAAGCAGCCGCACTTCGCCGGGAGCATGGTCGGTTGAGGGCGCGCGCCACTCGCGGTCGGTGCTCGCGGCGAGCGTCGTGGAAAGATAGCGCCGCACGACTTCCTCGGTCGTCCCGGTGAACTCCAATCGTCCGCGATTCAGCAGCACCCCTCGCTGACAGAGCGTGCGCACGGCGGTGAGATTGTGGCTCACAAAAAGAATCGTGCGGCCTGACTTCGAGGCGTCGCTCATCTTGCCGAGACACTTGCGCTGAAACGCGCCATCGCCCACTGCGAGCACTTCATCGACCACCAAAATCTCCGGCTCCAAGTGCGCGGCGACGGCAAAAGCCAGCCGGACATACATGCCCGAGCTGTAGCGTTTCACAGGCGTATCGAGGAATTTCTCCACTTCGGCGAAAGCGATGATCTCATCGAACTTCGCGCGGATTTCTTTTTGCGACATGCCGAGAATTGCGCCGTTCAGGAAAATGTTTTCGCGCCCCGAAAGTTCCGGATGAAAGCCCGTACCGACTTCCAGCAAACTCGCGATGCGGCCTCGGATTCGCAGTTCGCCTTCCGTGGGTTCGCTGATCTGGCTCAACACTTTTAGCAGCGTAGATTTTCCCGCGCCATTGTGCCCGACGATGCCGAGCACTTCGCCCTCCGCGACATCGAACGAAATATCCCGAATCGCCCAGAACTCTTTCGTCTCCGCAGCCGCCTCCGTTTTCCCCGAGAGCCGCCGCGCCAAGGCTGCAAGCTGGTCGCGCAGCGTGTCGTGCTGTGCGGTCCCTCCGAGCATGAACTTTTTCCCCACACCCCGAATGCTGATGGCTGGTGCGCTCATTTAGACAATGTCGGCGAAGGTTTTCTCCACCTGCCGAAAGTACACGAGCCCCGTGACGAGCACGACGAGCGTAAGGCCGAGGCTCATGAAAAATCCCGGCCACCAAGGCATGAATGCGTCGCCGAGCACACACCAGCGGAAGCCATCAATCGCGCCGACGACGGGGTTCAAATTATAAAGCAGCCACCATTTCTGCGGGATAATTGTTTGCCACAAAAAGCCCACCGGCGTCACGTAAGTGCCGATGCGCACAATGAACGGCACGACGAACCGCACATCGCGATACTTCACATTCAGCGCGGAAAACCACACGCCCGCCGCAAACGCCGCGAGAAACGCCGTGGCGAAAAATAGCGGCAACAGCAGCAAGTGCGGGCGAAAGGCGACACCGTAAAAAGGCATCATCGCAAACAGAATCGCCGTCGCGATGAGCGTATCCAGCGTCCCGCTCAGCACCGCGCTGATGGGGATGATGAGCCGTGGGAAATACACCTTTGAGATGATGCGCGCCGACGCCACGAGCGACGCGCTGCTTTCGCCGAGCGCATTCGAGAAAAACAACCACGGCACCAACCCCGCCAGCGTCATGATCGCGTAAGGCGCACCCATCGAGTCAAACTTCGCCAGTTTCCCAAAGACGAGCGTTAGCACGACCATCGTGAGCAACGGTTGAAGCACCGCCCAAGCGATGCCGAGATACGTCTGCTTGTAGCGCAGCAAAATATCCCGCCAAGCCAGCAGCCCCAGCAGCTCGCGAAAACGCCAAATCTCCCCGAGGTTCAGGCTGATAAGCCCTCGACTCGGTCGTAGGATGCGTTCGGTTTTGGTGTGTGCGGACATTGCGGGTTTGGGTGCAGAGGCGGGGAGATTTCCCAAGCGCGGGCTTTTCGGCAAAA
>JAYSTZ010000523.1:0-7775 GCA_043719365.1 Verrucomicrobiaceae bacterium
CCGAGGTAAACGAACCCGCACCCAGTGTGACCGTCTTTGTCGCCGAGACTTTGTCCCCGCTCAATGCACTGACAGGCGCATCGCCCTCGCCGTTCCAGCCGAGGTTGATCGTGCCGAGCGGTACGCGGAGCGTCCCGTTTTGCGTGATGTTTGTCGCGAAGACATTGAGAGTTCCTCCTGCTGAAAGCGGCAGTGCGCGAACTCCGGATGCCTCAAATGTGACACTTCCCGAAAGAGTCTCTTCGCCGTTTTTGTAGTCGGCTGCGATGATCGAGAATGTGATCGCACTCGGCGGATAAACTTGCGCAGCGCGCATGAAGATATGGCCTGCTGCCTCGAGTGTCCCGTTGCCGCGAATGTCGCCGTTCTCGGCGATGAATCGAGCTGTATCGATATTCTGAAGCGAGAGGTTTCCGATATCGATCAAATCGCCGATGACGGTGAGACGGCCTTCCCCGTTGGTCGGCTTCACTTTTACCGGCTGCCCGCCGCTATCGAGATACGGAATCCGCGACTGCGCTCCGAACGCCAGTGGCGCGAGGAAGGGCTGCCCCAAAGTCACGTAAGGAGCCTTCAACGTGACATCGGAATCGGCATACAACACCCCGGCGTCGGCTACCGAAAGGTTTCGTCGCGCCTCGATGCTGACGGGACCGGAGAACTCGACAGTGCCGCGAAGAGTGAGCGAATCGAAGCCCCCGCGCGAAAATGTGTCCGCCGCAAAATAGCCACGACCAGCGACTCCGTGTACGCCGAGTCCGATTGCTGCACCGTTGATTTTCACGAAGCCGGGGGGAAGCGTAGGGCCGCTTTGCGTGACGTGGAGCGTCACGTCGGTCGGCACGCGGAGTGTTCCCACGGGAAGGTAAACATCCGAGGATACCGTGAGGTTTCCACCCAGTGCGGTCGGCCCGCCTGCGTCGCCGCGCAACGTCGCATCCATGAAGAGATGCTGTCCGCCTGTGATGTTGATCTCGCCTGCGTCGCTGTCGATTCGGGTCGCCACGTAGTCTTGGATATAAAGACCGGTGTTCACTCCGCTGTTGAGCGGCACCACGGAAGTTCCAGTCACGTTTCCGTTCGTCTCCACGAACGGCACCGGAGTTTCGATCACACCAGAAGCGCCGGATACGTCGAGGACGGCTCCAGATTCCGCGACGATATTTCCCGAAAGATTGATGCGCCCGCCGGGCAGCACGGACCCGGTGCGGAATCCGTAAAGGTTCGGCGTGTAAAGCGTGGTGCCCTTAGTCGAGAGAAGCGCGGTCGGCCCAAGGTGAACGCTTGTGAGGCTCTGCGAAGAATCTCCAAATGCGACGCCGAGATTGCGCGAACCACCAACGCTGATGGTCCCACCCGGGGCGATGATGTGGCCTTGAATGGACACCGTCTCGCCGCTGAAGCTGATCGAGGCACGAGGGTCGGTCTCGATGTGCGCACCTGCGCCGACAATGATGTCGCCGCGAGTCACAAGGCTGTTTCCATTGAAATCGTCGCGGAGGCCGGGCGCGCTGAATGAAAGACTGACGGGCGTGCGAAGACCCTGCTCCAAAACGACGGGCATCAGCTCTACGCCGTCGTGTCCGGGGCCGTATGGGACGGCATTCCAGTTTTTCGCAATCGGTTTAATCGTGGTGCCGGGAGCGATGTTGATTGCGGTGACAAATTCCAAATCCTCGCCGGAGCTCGTCTCGCCAAGACCCGTGAGCGTGAAGTTGGTGAACCCGCCGTTGCTGAAAAACTCAGGCTGGAGGAGCAAGGTGAATTCGGTCGCTCCTTTCGCGCCGCCAATCTGAATGCTCGGAGCCTGGATCGCCAGTGAGCCTCCTTTACCGCCGGAAAATGCGCTGAGTGCGGACTCCAGCCGGAGTCGTCCGCCGATGAGCTGGCTCAATCTTGGATCGTTACCAGCCTTGATGGAAATGCTGCCGCCCGCACCGTAAGAGCGGCGTCCGGCTCGATCGAAAACAACGCCTCCGCTCGCGTCGATGCGACTCCCTGCGACGAGCTCTGCATTGTATCCGGCGATTGCCACCGAGCCTCCATCCGTCGCCAGCGGAAGGCTGAGTGCGCTGAGCGACAACGGACGATCATCGATGACGAGGCCCGCGACACTGAGCGAGGCTGAGGCACCGAGAGTCACTGTGCCGCGAGTCAAGTCCGGAGCCGGGAGCGTCTTGGTCGTGCCCGGCGGGAATTTCTGATCCAGGAACGGAGTTAAGTTGTAGGCCGTGAAAGAGAGGCTCCCACTCGGCGCAATGACCGTTCCTTGAATGTCCACATTCGACCCCGTAATCGCAAACGAACCGCGTGCCGGAATTTTCAATTTGGTTTCCTCTGGAATGCTGGCGTCGCCATCCGGATTGTTGATCGTGAGAGCCCCGAAGCCCGCAGACGTAAAGAGCTCGGGGGAGAGAATCACTCTCGCCAGCCTTTCGGCGGTCAACGGTGCCGCGTTTCCTGCCGCGTCTTCCGAATAATCGCCGGGATTGGAAAGGACTCCGTTTCCAAACGTGATCGCGGGTGGGGTCGGTGAGAATGAAGCGAAGTTCGAAAGGTTGCCGTCTTGTTTTTCGAACGAGAGCGAAAGCGCGCTGAGCTTCGGTGCGGCCTGCGCAGTCCGCTGGCGTGGGCCGGACACGGTCTGTCCTTTCAGTTCCCCGTCGAGTGCCATGCTCGGCGCAGTGATGGAGATACTGCCGCCGCTTTTTCCTTCCACGTAGCCCGGCTCGAAATGCTCGCCGCTGAGCGCCAGCGGGTGAGTCCACTTCTCGGTGATCCCGTACTTGGGTCGGCTGAATGTGGATGTGCCGTCGTACAGTCCCGTAAAAGGCCGGTCGGGCGTCGCGTTTGCGATATCCATGACGCGGCTATCTGACATCACGCGAGTCGTTTTCACGGTTCCGCCTTCAAAATTTACGAAGCCGCCGGAGACATCAATTTTTGCTCCAGACCGAACCACTACCGCGCCTCCTGCCGTCATACTGATTGTCCCGCCAGCGGTCGTCAGTTCGGAGACATTGCGCTCGATGAGGTTTGCGTATCCGGACACCTCGCCGAGCGGTGTGCCAATCCAGTCGCGCCCGGCAAAGGTGCCTCGCTGGCGGATATCCAAATTGAGCGTCGGACCGCGCAACGGGCCACGGCGCTGGAGCGGTGCGTCCGCAAGCTCCGCACCGCGCAACTCGAGCGATAGAATGTTCTGCGCGACAGGCACGACAACATCCGTCGTTCCTGCGACGCTGAGAAGTGCGCCGGTGTCCACATAGATTTGCCCCGTGCTGAAGACGAGTCGTTGTCCGTTTCCATCCGGCAGCCATTCGCCCGCGCGGAAGATGACGTCTGCATTTGGGGCCAGCAACGTGGAGTTTGCTCCAAGATGAATATTGCGGCCCTCGACCGTGACTTTCGAGCGCAGAGCGAGCTGCGTGCCGATGACCGTTTTTGTGCTGAGGAGATCGGGGACAATTTGGTTCACCGCGTCGTCGCCGATCGTGACGGTCCCGCTCGCGGTCGTCGCGAAGAACGGAGGCTGGGTATCCGGCGTGACCGTGACCGTCCCGAAATTCGCCAGCAGGTTAATGCTGCCGTTGAGCGAAACCGAGGTCGCGCTGTCGATGACACCCATCTGCCGAACGTTCTTCCCGGCGATCGTCGTGTTTGCCCGTGGCGCGTCGATCAGTCCGGTATTCGACGCCAATCCCGCCGAGCCCTGCGCCGGGATCACCGGCGGGTCTTCCGGTTTCGCGGGTGGTGGAACCGCGACGGCTCCCACGTAAACGTCGAGGCCACGGAGCCGGGCGTCATTACTAGAGTGCGCGGTAAAGCCGACTTGGAGCCCGGCCGCCAGCACGGTCTGACCGTCGGGAGTGGAGATGGTTCCTGCGTTGGATACGTTCGGCCCCACGAGCATGATGCGTCCACCGACTCCGCTGCTGGACGGGCTCGAAAGCTGCGCACCTTCCTGCACGACGACATCGCCGTACTTTCCGCCGGGAGCATTTGATGCAGCAGGGGCGAACGCAGGGGTGCCGTTCTTTCCCGCCGCGAACGGGAGCGCGGAAAATAGAAACTGCGAATCAGGATTGTTGAGGAGTCCGCGGGTGATGAGCCCGTCATTGATGGGCAGCGACGACGCCACAAGACCGTGCAAATTAATCTGCGACGAGCCGCCGAAAAGGATCCCGTTTGGATTGATGACATACACCTGTCCGTCGCCTTCGATTTTCCCGAGGATTTGTGAAGGCTTGCCGGAGAGGTCGGTGATTTTGTTAAACGCAGCCCATTGGGTCTTGTCGTTGCCGCCCTTGCTCTGGTCGAAAAAAAGCGTCGTCTTTTTTCCCACGTTGAGCGTCTCCCAATTCAGCACCGCCTGCGATTTGGTCTGCTGGACGGTGACACGCGTTTCGCCGTTCTTCTGGATCTGCCGCGGGAGAAGCGCGCCGGTCCAAAGCTTGGAATCTTCACTAGTCTGAGGCCTCGATAAATTCTTCGGTACGCCGGGCGCGACCTGTAGTCCACCCCGGACGAGGCCATCTGGAACAATCGGCAAATTCGCACCGAGCTTGTTGGGGCCTGCGATTGCCGCCGCGCGGGCTGCGTCCTGCATCGCCTTCACCGAGTTGATCGCCCGGGTCGTCCTCGCGAGCGCGTCCTTTGCGTTGATCCGCGCTGCTTCCGCCGCTGGATTCAACCCGGTTCCGCCGCCTTTGCCACCGCTTGTGCTAAGCGACGTGCCACCGCGAAGGATGTCACCCGCCTCTGCGTGTGAGGCCGTGAATAGAGCCAGCGCAAGACCGACCGCCGCAGGAAAATGATTCGGCATCCGGACCTCCGGGTGAACGCAAAGCGCAGGGCCGGTTCGAAGCGGATTCGAATTCAGCGAGTCAAAAGTATCGGTCTTTTTGCGAAGCATTGTGTCTTGGAAATTTGGAGCACTGAACGACTCCTCCGAAACACGGACGGAGTCACGTTACGCTTCAGGGACGCAGGTTACGGTTTGGAGGCGGACGGCTTCCCATCGGCAGGGCGATCTTTTGCAGTCGGTCCCGCAGCAGGCTTCGGCGACGTGCCATCCATGCGGATTCGCTGATCGGCAGCCTTTGCGCCGAGTTCCTCGACCAAGGTCTCCAATCGCGCCCGCGTGACACCGACGAACGGCTCGCGAGCCGTCAGCGCAGTGCCGAGTCCGAACTTCCGGTAACGATCCAGAAGCTCCGTGGAAATTTCATACATTTTCGCGTTCTTCACGCGCTGGTCGGCCACGATGCGTTTGAGCTTGTCAGACTCCGCTGCAAGCTTGGCGCGCTCGGCTTCCAGCTTCTCTGCACGGGCGGCGGACTGCTTGCCAAACTCGTCCGCTTTCAAGTGGATTACCTTCAAATCAGAAAGCTCTTTCTCGCGGGTGCCGAGGTCTGCTTTCAGCAACTCCGCCTCTTTCTTTGCGGCCTCCTTTTCGGCGGTGCGGGCCTTGGTGTCTTCCTCCGCCTGCTTCTGAAATGCTTTCACTTTCTCATCGAGCGCGGCCTTCTCTGCGGTGAGCGCGGCCTGCGCGGTCTCGGCAGTGCGGACCTGACTCATGAGCGTCTTGATTTGCTCGCGAAGTCTCGATTCCGGCGACGGTCCGGCGGGAGCCTGAGCAAAGAGCGATGCTGTGCCGCACACGATTGCAGCGGTAAAAATGGACAGTAATTTCATGGCTAGAATTTTCCGGTGAAGTCGAGTTGGAGCGTGTCGTTCTTAGCTGGTGGTCCCGCGATTTGCGAAGTGCTCACCCATTTGACGCCGAAGGTTGCCTTGGGCGTGATCGCCATCGCGCCCCACAGCGTGAAGCCCTTCATGTTCGTTCCGCCCAGACCAAAATCTGAGTCGGTGAATCCATCGACAACGGCGTCGGACTCGATGTGTTTGTAATGCAATCCCGCCTGCCAGTCGCCGCGCTTTTCCATCGCTGGCGCACCTCCGCGGACGCCGAGCATCCAAGCAGTATCGCCGCCGGCGTAACGGCCCGGCGTGCCGAGCGCGCTCTGCGGTGCACGGTTGTTGATGCCGAGAAGATCCATCCGTTCGCGGTCAAAGCCGAGGTTCCGGATATACTCGCCGACGATGGAAACCTGAAATGGCTCAAACCCGTTGTAGTCCAGCCGGCCTGTGATGACGAGCGGCTGAAACTCGGTGCCGAGGCCGAAGTATTGAAACTGATTCGTGGTCCCGAAATTGTTGTTCGCGTTCGGGATGATTCGCCGGAGCGGGATGTAAGTGTTGCCCTTTTGCGCGAATGACGGACGCGTTCCATCCGTATCGCCCGCATCGCTCGCGGTGAGCGGTGTATAGGGCGTGGACTGCTCGCCGCGGACACTATCAAAGTGGTAGTATGCTGCCGCGAGTTTCATCTCCAGTTTGTCCGTGATTTTCAGGCTGGAGCCAATCTGCGCGCCATAAAGATACTTGTCGGTGCTGTCGAACTTCGAGGGCTGATTGCTGCTGAAGTTGAAGTCGGTGTTGAAAATCGGGAACGCGCCAATCGTGACAAACGGTGTCGCTTTTCCCCACTTGCTCTTCAAATTGACCGCAAATCCGTCGAAGCCGAGATCCTCGTCGAAGATGGTGTCGGTGCTAAAGAACGGGTTGTCGAAACGCCCGCCCTGCGCGGTGAAATGGGACTTCTCACCGACCGCTTCGTATTTGAGAAAGGCGCGATCGATCCAAATGGCGTATTTGCTAAACTGACCGCCGCTTCCGCCGAACGATTGGTTCGGTGAAGTCGGTGAACTGCTCTCGCCGGATGCCAGACGCACGCCGGCCGTAAAGCCGTCGCCCATCTCGACCTCCGCGCCGATTCGCAGGCGAAGCCGGTAGCGCTGGCGATCGTTGTCCACATTGAGCTGCGGCGAGAAGGTCGTGCCGGCGACATCGAACGGCGCGCCGGAGTTGATGCTGTTGAAATTCGGGAATGCTCCGGTGTTGTCGTTGCCGCTTGGGAAGTAGTTACCCTCGTAGCGCAGGCGGACGTCGCCTTTCACACGGAATTTGGTCACCCAGTCCGGCACCTTCGTGTTGTTCACGTAGCCTTCGGATTTTGCCTGCGCAGCGATGTCGGCGCGCAGTTCGTCGCGGATTTGTTTTTTGACGACTTCCGGAATGTAAGTCACACGCACCGCATCGTCGGGAGCCGGTCCGGGGTCGGGTAGTTTCTTGGATTCCACAGCTTCGCGGACGACTTCCTGTGCAGCGCCTTGCGCATCCATTTGTGCGTTGGTCCGCGCTACCGCGGCTTCGCTCTTTGCCTGCTGGATCATTTCGTCCGCCTCGGCTTTTTCGAGGAGACCTTTCTTCACGAGGCGACGGATGAGATTAATGGTGACGTTGTCGGATGGCGTGTTGCTGCCCATCAAATCGCCAGGGGTGGATTCTGCCGACGGCTGCGCGGCTTGGTCCGCCGGCTTTTCCACATCTGCGGGTTTTGTTTGCTCCGCTGGTTTTGCATCCTCCGCAGGCTTCGCATCTTCCTTCGGTGCTTCCGGCAACGGCTTGCCGTCGGCGCGGAATGGCGGCTGGTCGGACTTCGCTGCTTCGGCCGATACGGCGGCGGGCGAGGCCTGCGCGATCAAGCGGCCCGCCGGGAGCGGCAGATTCAGCGGCTGACCTGCATTCGCAGCGGCGCAGAGCGACGAGGCAAGAACCAGCGCCAGACGCGGGCGGAGTGTGGTGTTTTCGAGAGACATTCAGTTTTTGGTAAAAAGGTGAGTCAAGCGGGGACTCAGTTCGGGCGGCGC
>JAYSTZ010000524.1:0-3270 GCA_043719365.1 Verrucomicrobiaceae bacterium
AACTCGGGTTTTGCGATGCATTGCGTCCGGGCTTCTTGCCCTTCGACATCTGCTGCATCATCTGCTGCATCTTTTTCTGCATCTGCGCCATCTTCGGGCTCTGCTTGCCACCTTTCTTGTCCGGCGGGACGAGCACTTCGATGATCGTGCCATGAATTTGGAGGACGTTTTCATCCGTCTTCGGGGCCTTCAGCTCACCGGCGGATTCGTTCATCAGTTCCTCCACCTTCGCCAGCACCGGGCCGACCTTATCCATGAATTTCGCGAATTTCGGTTCCTCGGTCAGTTTCTTCACGCTGCCCGCGAGGCCGCTCTGCACACCGCTGAGCTTCGACGCCTCGGTGCCGTAATTATCAGCGGCCTTCGTCTTCTCCAACTCCGTCGTCTGGTCGCGGATCGTATCCTGAGCCACCGCCGCGCGCACCATGGCGATCATGAGTTCCATTTCGTCCGGATCGGTCTCGGCGTCGCCGCCGTTCTTGCAGTTGCACTCGCTCTGAATCGCCTCCGCCCACTTATTGAGCTGGTCGCCCCATTGCTTCGCACGCCCCACGCTCTTCAAGCCGAGGTTCGCGCGGACGAAACCGGCCAGCTCGTTGAGTTCGCTCACGACTTTGGTTTCTTCCATCTCCTTCACCACGACGTCGTATTTCTCGTTCGGGATGCGGCGGAGAAATGCCGTCATGTCATTTTGAATGCCGTCCACATCCTTCACTGCCCCGTCCTGATTTCCAGCCACGCCATTGAACTCCTTCTTCTCGCCCTCCGCGATTTCATCGGGCTTAAGGCCCACCGTCGCCTTTGCGAGCTTCTTCAATCCGTCGGAAATCTTGAACTGCTGCGACGCCGCGTGGCGGAGCCGGTTGTAAAAATTGCGTGCGAACAGATTCTCGTTCGTCGTCTGCATTTTGTTCGCAGCGGCGCGCATGGCGTCGAGCGCTTTTTGCTGCTGGTCCTCGGCCTCCTTCATCTCGCCTTTGCGTTGCTCGCTCGATGACTGGCTGGCCTTTGCGAGCGAGTCCGACGCCTTATTCTGCGCCTGATTCGCGTCCTCATCGAGCTTCTTTGCGATCTCGCTGTATTCGGTGATCGTGTCGGGCTGGATGTCCTTATTCCGCAGCGCGTCCTTCATGATGTCCTGCATCTGCGCGACGAGCTTTTTTAACTCCTCGGAATTCTGCTTTTCCCCCGCCTCGGCGCGCTTGATGTCCTCGCCCGCTTTCTCCGAGTCCGCATCCTTGCGCTGTGCGATTTCCTTCGATTCCTCGAGCTGCCGTTCCTCGTCGCGGATGCGCTCGTCGAGCTGCTTCAGCACATTATCCATCCGTTCGCGGATACGCTCGGCGTGCTTCTCCGGGCTGAGCACGAAAATCGTGAACTTCCACGACTGCGACGGCTTGCGGTCCGGGAAAAAATCGAGCGCGTTTGCAGTGAGTTCGATCACCGAATCCTCCGGGATGTTCCAGTCTGCGGGAGCCCAGCGCATCGGGCGCACCATCTCCTTCACCATCTGCCCGCCGGCAACGCGCGGCGTCTCCATCTTTGGCTGCTCTGCGGCGACGGGTTCTTTTCCGGCGGGGTTTTTCTTCCAGTCCGCCCACAGTGACTCAAACGTGCTCTTGGCCTTCTCTTTCTTTTTTTCCTCTTCGGGCTTCTGGCCCACCTGCCGCATGTTCCACGAGACCCACGTTTCCTTCAGTCCGAAGTCATCGCTCGCGGCCATGGTGAATTGAATCGACTCATACGGGAGGATCGCCACTTCGGTCTCCAGATTCTGGACCTCGATGCGCGGCTCCGCGTCTTTCGCCGCGCCGAGGCGCAACGCATACGGCTGCACCGGTGCGAGTCCGTGAATGTCGGCCCAGCTAAAGTGCACTTCGCTCCCGAGATCGGACAGCGCAATCGACGGCGTTGTAAACGCGTTGCCTGTCGCTGACGCCGGCCACGTGAAATCCACCGTCTGCACCTCGCCGCGTCCCATCGGACGGGCGATGCCGCCTTCGAACGCCACTTTGCTTCCCTCCAAAAACTCACCCGCACTGCCGTGCAATGCCGACTTCTGTTCAGGATACCCGAGGTAATCCGGGAGCGTCACGCGGGCCGACAGTTCCTTCAGCTCCGGGCGATGCAACGGATGCACGGTGATGTCTTTTAAATAGTCGCCGAAGCGCAGCGCGATCACGCCGTCCTTCGTCTGGCCGGGGAACTGGAACACCGCGCGGCTTTCCGCCACCTGCGCCGTCAGCTTTTCCTGCTCGCCGATTTGCGCCGTCGCGCTGCCCGGCTTCCACTGCGCGTCAGCGCGCAAGCCGACTGCCATCTCGAACTTTTCACCATGCGCGACATACAAGTCTGCCGGGAGTTGCTCCACCGTGGTAAACGTAAATCGCTCAATGTCCGCCCATGGCATCGCCCAGCGTTGCGCGGCGTTCGTCGCGGCTTTCGGGGCGAGAAGAAAAGGCGCGGCAGCCATCGCAGTCACCACCGTCGCAGCCATCGCCCAGCGTTTTGCGGGGCGCGTCGGCACGGCTTCTTCAAAATTGCACCGGCCCGATTCATCCGCCACCTGGCGCACCGCCGCACGGAGCAGGGCAGGCGAGATGTTCTCGGGAAGTTGATCCGTCTCGGTCAGTTCGATGACGCCTTGCAGACGATCACCGAGACCGCGGAAGTGGCGCTGCAGCAGCTTCGCCAATTGCGCCGGGCCGCGCCGCGTCCACAACCAGTATCGCGCCCAGCTCTGTGCAAACATCGCCGCGAGAATCGCGCCGGTTGCCGTGAGCACCACGCGCGCGGCGATGGGCGTATTCACAAAACGATCGGCCACAAACAGCAGGACATACGTGACGAAAAGTCCCGCCAGACCGCCGGCGATCGCGGCGATGGTTTCCATTCGCTTGAGCCTTCTTTCGTAGGACCGAAGTTGAACGATGAGTGATTCAGGGAGTGTGGCCGTGTTCATAGCGTTTTGGATTTAGATGCGGACTGTATCGACGATTCTGAGGAAGGAAATGTTAGTTTTGTCAGAAAGTTGTTATTTCAAATGACCCGCGAGACCGCGGAATAGACACGATTTCTTTAACGACGTTCATTTTTTCCCGGCCAAGCTGACCACCGCCGAAACAGGAAAATGGTCCGAGGGATACCGCTGCTTTCCATCCACACCCTCGTAAGTTGTCCGCAAAATCGCCCGCGACACTAACCGCACCCGCTCCTTTTCTCCGAAAATAAAATCAATCGCCCTGCCATCCGCCTTCCCCGTGAAGCCGT